>JBATWJ010000503.1:0-6670 GCA_049672545.1 Burkholderiaceae bacterium | reverse complement strand
GTGCCAAGGCACGCCAGGCGTCGCAGCTGGAGCAGATCGAAGGCGTCGGTGCGCGGCGCCGGCAAAAGCTGCTGGCGCGCTTCGGCGGCCTGCGCGGCGTGCAGGACGCCAGCGTGGACGACCTGGCGTCGGTGGAAGGCATCTCGCGCCAGCTGGCCGAGGAAATCTACCGCCAATTGCACTAGAGACATGCGTGGAGCGCGGCTGGGTCATAATATGCGCGCCAGAACATCCAAACGATCGGTTCGCAGCCGATACCGAAACACAAGGCCCAAGCAATGCCGATCAACATTCCGATACTTCTGACCTGGTTGCGTGTGGCGCTGATCCCGCTGGTGGTCGGCGTCTTCTACCTGCCGGATGCCTGGCTGACGCCGTTCCACAAGGGCGTCGCCTCGACCGCCATCTTCATCGTCGCCGCGGTGACCGACTGGTTCGACGGCTTCCTGGCGCGGCGCTGGAACCAGACTTCGGCGTTCGGCGCCTTTCTCGATCCGGTAGCGGACAAGCTGATGGTGGCCGGTGCGCTGCTGGTGCTGGTCGAATTCGGCCGCGTCAACGCGGTGATCGCCTTCATCATCATCGGCCGCGAAATCGCGATCTCGGCGCTGCGCGAATGGATGGCGCAGTTGGGCGCGTCGAAATCGGTGGCGGTCAGTTCGCTGGGCAAGATCAAGACCACCGCGCAGATGGTGGCGATCCCGATGCTGCTGTACTACGACGATCTGTTCGGCGTCATCGATACCAGCGTCTGGGGCCAGTGGCTGCTCGGCGTGGCGGCAGTGCTGACCGTGTGGTCGATGTTCTACTATCTGCGCAAGGCGTGGCCGCTGATCAAGGAAACCGCCGGCCACCTGATCTGAGCGGCAGCGCGCAAAGGCGCGCCGCAGCGGCCTTTGCGCCGATTTGCGCGCGCGATTTGCTTGACAAGAACAGCCCGTGGCTTATAATACGCACCTGTTGTCGACGCGGGAGTAGCTCAGTTGGTAGAGCGCAACCTTGCCAAGGTTGAGGTCGAGAGTTCGAGACTCTTCTCCCGCTCCAGATTCGGAAAAAAGGAAGCTCTCCGCTTCCTTTTTTTGTTATACGGAATGCCGCCCGTCACCGGACAGGTAGCCAAAAAACTCCACGCGGGAGTAGCTCAGTTGGTAGAGCGCAACCTTGCCAAGGTTGAGGTCGAGAGTTCGAGACTCTTCTCCCGCTCCAGAATTTTCCCGACCGCGGTCCGGCGGATGAATGCGGTGCCGTTGGCGTCCCGCGCGTTTCGCGGTTACAATGACGACCCCAAGGCGGGGTAGCAAAGTGGTTATGCAGCGGCCTGCAAAGCCGTAGACGCCGGTTCAATTCCGACCCCCGCCTCCATTTCCCAAGCGGCTGCCAGCAATGGCGGCCGCTTTTCATTTGCCCGCCGGTTTGCTTCCACCCTGGCCGTCGATGGCACGGACATTGCACTTTCATCAAGCAGCAATGGTCCAACCAGTTTCGACAGGAGGCAGAAATGGCAACCAGTTCACTTGATCCGTCGGCCGACCGCATACCCGACGTCGGCAAGGGGCACGACGTCAAATCCCTGGGGCCGAGCGATTCGTCGGATTCCGGCAGCGACATCCAGGGCGCGCGCCGCACACCTCAGGATATCGATAGCCCGCTCGACCAGCATGCGCTGCCGCTCGGGCCGGACGAAATGGAGGGCGATTCGGACCGCTTCGGTAGCGGCGAGCACGCGTCCGCCGACGGCGACGCCAACCTGACGCCCGACGCCGATATCCGGCCCGACCACGAGCGCGAAGTCACGGCTGACGACAACACCAGCAACGACGCCGCTCGGCAACGCAATCCGGTCAACCCGCAGCAACCATAGCGCGGCCGGAAAAACTTTCAACGCTTTGCACATATTGCAAGGCGGCAGGGCGATTTGGCCCAGCGTCCGATCGTCGTTTCCCAAGGACGGCAACAGCAGCGGCGGTGCCGACAGGCCGGCACCGCCGGTGGAAGGCGTTGATGCAAGCAATGATTTCCGATCCTTTCCATGGCGCGCGCGGTACCTGCGCGCCGCATGAACAATGGCGGTAGGCGCCGCCGCCAAGGATGGCCAGCGGGTGCTGCGGCGGCGCATCGCGCTCGAACTGTGGCGCTCGATCTGGAATTTCCGCATGCGGGTGCTGGCGGCGCTCGGCCTGCTGGTGCTAGCCAAGGTGGCATCGGTCAGCGTGCCGCTGCTGTTGAAGCGGATCGTCGATCTGTTCAGTGGCCAGCAACCGGCGCTGCTGCTGCCGGTGTTCCTGCTGCTGGCCTACGCGGTCGTGCGCTTTGGCAGCAACCTGTTCAACGAACTGCGCGACGTCGTGTTCTCGGTGGTCACGCGGCGCACGGTGGCCGACTTCATGCAGCGCACCTTTTCCCACCTGCACCACCTGGGCGCGCGCTTCCATTCGCGGCGCGAAACCGGCGCCGTCATCCGCGATCTCGAGAAGGGCACCGGCGGGATCGGCTTTCTGCTCGGCGTGGCGGTGTTCACGATCGTGCCGACGCTGCTGGAAATCGCCGCCGTACTGTTCATCATCATCGGCAAGTACAGCGCCGGCTTCACCGTCATCATCCTGGTCACCTTCGTCTGCTATGCGACCTATACGGTGATCTTCACGCGCCGCCGCATGCGCTACCAGCGGCATGTGAATGCACTGGAGGCGCAATCGAACGGGCGCGTGGTCGACAGCCTGCTGAACTACGATACCGTCAAATACTTCGCCCGCGAGGATTTCGAAACCGGGCGCCTCGGCAGCGTGCTCGACAAGTGGGTCACGGCCGGCGCCGCCAACCAGTATGCGCTGTCGACGCTGCACATCGGGCAGAGCGTCTGCATCGGTGCCGGCATCGCCGCGGTGATGCTGCTGGCCGGCCAGAGCGTGGTGGAAGGCACGATGACGGTCGGCGACCTGATCCTGATCAACGCCTACATCATCCAGGTCAGCCTGCCGCTGAATTCGCTCGGCTTCGTGTTTCGTGAAACCAACGATGCGATGACCAACATCGAACGCCTGTTCGCGCTGCTCGATGCGCGCGGCAAAGAAGGTGAGGACGCTGACGCCGACGCAGCGCGGCCGCTGCAGGCCGGCGCCGGCGAGATCGTCTTCGAAAACGTCAATTTCAGCTACGAGCCGGGGCGGCAGATCCTGTGGAACGTCTCGTTCCGCATCGAACCCGGACAGACGGTGGCGGTGGTCGGCGGCAGCGGCTCCGGCAAATCGACGCTGGCGCGCCTGCTGTTCCGCCTCTACCAGCCGGATTCCGGAAGCATCCGGATCGACGGCCAGGAATTGCGGATGGTGACCCAGCACAGCCTGCGCGAAGCGATCGGCATCGTGCCGCAGGACACCATCCTGTTCAACGAAACGCTGGCCTACAACATTGCCTACGGCCGCCAGGGCGCCAGCCGCGCCGATGTCATCGAAGCCGCGCGCGGCGCGCAGCTGGAGCCGTTCATCGAACGCCTGCCGGACGGCTACGACACGCGTGTCGGCGAGCGTGGCGTACGGCTTTCGGGGGGTGAGCGACAGCGCGTCGCGATCGCGCGCGCGCTGCTGAAAAGACCGCCGATCATGGTGTTCGACGAAGCGACCTCGGCGCTGGACACCCGCTCCGAGCGGGCGATCCAGGCCGAGCTGATGCGGGTTGCGCGCGGCCGCACCAGCCTGGTCATCGCACACCGGCTGTCGACCATCGTCGACGCCGACCGCATCTTGGTCATGGAGCATGGCCGCATCGTCGAGCGCGGCACCCACCAGGAGCTGCTGGAAAAGAAGGGCATCTACGCGCAGATGTGGTCACTGCAGCAGCAGCAGCGCGAACTGGAGCGCACCGAGCAGCGGCTGGCGCGCCAGCCGATCCAGCTCGAGGTGCTGGTCGCCGACGTGGTGGACGGCCTGCGCGAGCAGATCACGGAACGCCGGGTCAACGTCTATACGCAGATCGGCGAGGCCGAGCTGCGCGTCACCGGCGACCCGTCCGTGCTGCAAAAGGTGATCTGGGACCTGTGCCGGCAGGCGGTCGAGAACAGCGGCGAGGGCGGCCGCATCGAGCTGCGGCTGAACCGCCGTAACGATCAGGCGCATCTGTCGATCGCCAGCAGCGGCGGCCAGTCTCCCGACTTCGGCGCGCTCGACGTCGCCGAGCTGGAAGGGTTGATGGAAAGCCAGCGCGGCAAGCTGACGGTGCGGGCCGGCGAGCAGGGCGCAACCTTCGACATCGACTTGCCGCTGCGCGCGATCACCGACCTGCGCAGTGGTTCCAGCGACGTGCGGCCGGCGGTCGACCGCCGGCGCAACCGGCTGAACGGGGTGCCGGTGCTGGCGCTCGACGGCAGCGACGAAGAACGGGATGCGATGACGGCGGTATTGACCGATGCCGGCGCCCGACTGACCAGCATGGAAACCGGTAAGGAATTGCTGAACTGGCTGCGCGGCACGCCGCCGGCGCAATGGCCGAAGGCGCTGGTATGCGACACCGCGCTGGCCGACGAGGATGGCTACGCGGTGATGCGCCAGGTGCGTGAACTCGAAGGCGAGCTCGGTGTGCCGCTGCAGCAGCGCATGCCGGCGATCGCGATCTCCGGGTATGCACAGACGCGCGAACGGGTACACGCGCTGATGGCCGGTTTTCAAATGAATCTGGCCAAGCCGGTGAAGGCGGAGGAATTGGTCGGCGCGGTCGCCGGATTAGTCACTGGAAAAGGAGAACTGGATGAACGAGTCCCTGTTGAATGAGCCCCGTGCCGCCGTGCCCGCGCTCGACGGCGGCAGCGTGCTGGCCGACCGTCAGGCGGCGATGCAGGCGGTGGAAATGCTGATGCCGATGTTCGCGTCGGCGCTGCACGACGATACCGTCGGCGACAGCGGCTGCCTGCACGTGGTGATCATGGACCCGGCCCGCACGCCGGCCGACAGCAGCTTCGACGAAGCAATCCTGTACGAATTTTCGCTGCCCGACCCGCGTGAATGGGATGCCGACTATGGTGCCTTCGCGCGCGCCAAGGCGCGCATTTCATGGGAGACCGGCATGGACAGCCACCTGGTGCAGCTGCGCCGGCCGCACAGCCTGCGCGCCGGCCACACCACGCTGTGGGGCAGCGTGGCGCAGGACGGCATCGTGGTCGGCGTCAGCGGTGCCAACCCGTGGTTCGACGAAGCGCTCGCCGGCTGCGTTGCTCATTGCCTGAAGGCGATCGCCCAGCACCGGGCGCGCGCGGCGCGGGAGAAGCCGTTTCTCTGAGCTCGACAGGCAACGGCAGCGCGCAATTTTTACCGCCGCTTTATAAAAAAGCGCTGCTGCCAATCGCCTCTTTGCCCATACAGGGCCGGACAGCACCGTAAAGCCACGATCCCCTGCGCTTGGCACGCATTTCGCTCCTTGTCGAATGAATAACTTGTCAGGACAAGTGTTGGCGCCGCTGGCGTCCGGTTCATAAGGAGCTTTCATGGCAACAGATGCGGCAGCGATTCTGGCGGGAAAAACGGTGGTGGTCACCGGCGGCGGGCGCGGACTGGGCGTTGCGATTTGCGACAATCTGGCGGCGGCCGGAGCCCATATCGTGGTCGCCGACGTCGATCGCGGACTGGCCGAGGCCTGCGCGGCGCGGCTGGCCGGAAGCGCTGGCAAGGTGATGCCGTGCTGCCTCGACGTCGGCGACGAGGAGTCGGTGGAACAGGCTTTGCGGAGTGTGCGCGAAAGCATGGGCAGCCTGGATGTCATCGTCAACAATGCCGGCATCGACGTCACTTCGCCGGTCGATGAAATCAGCGCCGACGCCTGGCGCCGGGTGCTGATGACCAACCTGTTCGGCCCCTACCTGATGTCGCATGCGGCCGTGCCGGTGATGAAGGCGCAGGGCAGCGGCCACATCGTCAATATCGCCTCCACCGCCTCCAAGCGCACCTGGCCGAACGCCTCCGCCTATCACGCCACCAAGTGGGGCCTGCTGGGCCTGTCGCACGCGTTGCACGCCGAACTGCGGCCGCACGGCATCCGCGTGTCGGCGGTGATCGCCGGTGGCATGCGCACGCCTTTCCTGCTGGACCGCTTCCCCGACATCGACGTCGACACGCTGCAGGATCCGGCCAATGTCGCCAACGCGGTGCGCTTCGTGCTGAGCCAGCCGCCGGGTACAGTGATCCCGGAAGTGATGGTGCTGCCGATGAAGGAGTCGTCATGGCCCTGAGCCTGGCCGTCGGCGCCCGCAACGGCGCGATCCTGCTCGACAAGGACGGCACGCTGCTGGAAAACGTGCCGTACAACGTCGATCCGCGGCAGATGCGGCTGGCGCCGCGCGCCGCCGAGGGCCTGCGCCAGCTCGGCCGTACCGGGATGCCGCTGGTGGTGATCTCGAACCAGCCCGGCGTCGCCTTCGGTTATTTCCCGGAAGCCGCGCTGCGCGCGGTGCGCACCCGGATGGCCGAACTGTTTCAGCAGAACGGCGCTCATCTGGCCGGATTCTTCTATTGTCCGCATCATCCGGCCGGGAAGGTCGAGCGCTATGCGCGCCCCTGCGCCTGCCGCAAGCCGCGCTCCGGCCTGCTGCGGCGGGCCTCGGTGCAGCTCGGCTTCTCGCTGCGGCATTCGTGGATGGTCGGCGACATCCTGGACGACGTCGCCGCCGGCCGTCGGACGCTGTTCC
>JBATWJ010000502.1:0-2290 GCA_049672545.1 Burkholderiaceae bacterium | reverse complement strand
GCGTAACGCATCGCCTGGCACAGCCGCGCCGGCGCCGCTTCGCCCGGCAGCAGCGCGTCCAGCGCGTCTTCCATACGCGCCTGCACCCGCGCCGCCCAGGCGCCGAAGGTGGCCTCGTCCGCCATGTCAGCCGCCAGCGCCGCCGTCATGCTTCGTTCCCGGCGTCGGTATCGTTAAAGGGTTTCAGCATGCCGCCTTCCAGCACCTTGACCTGCTGCTCGACCTTTTCCAGCTGTTCGGCGCAATAGCGCACCAGTTCGGACCCGCGCCGGTAGGCCGCGACCGAGGATTCCAGCGGCAGTTCGCCGGCTTCCATACTGGCGATCAATTGTTCCAGCTCGGCCATCGCCAGTTCGAACGAGGCGGGCAGATCGGCCGGGGCGGGTTTCTTGGGCATGACGGTCATATGAACAGTTTAGCCAGCTATTTTAGTCGATAGCGGATGTTCGGGCCGCGCTTGCGCCGGCGCAAGCCGGCACTCCGGCGCCCCGGCAGGGAGCGCACCCCGCTACGGTATAATGGCCGGCTCTGTCCAAAATCTCCTTTTCATCTCGTTGAACTCAGGTTTTTGCGGATTCTTTCTCTCTTAGGTTGGTGCAAATTAATTTGGGGGTGGAGATGTCCGATCTGGCTGGCATCGACAAACTGGCGCGTTCCGACGCGCAACTTCCGGTCAACGTCTATTTCGATCAAGCGCTGTACCAGCGCGAACTCCAGCAGCTGTTCCGCCACGGTCCGCGCTACGTCGGCCACGAACTGATGGTGCCCGAGCTCGGCGACTACGCGACGCTGCCGTGGGAAGACGAAGGGCGCATGCTGGTGCGCCACGCCGGCGGCATCGAGCTGCTGTCCAACGTCTGCCGCCACCGGCAAGCAAAAATGCTCAACGGCCGCGGCAACAGCCGCAACATCGTCTGCCCGCTGCATCGCTGGACTTACGACCTGCAGGGCGAACTGATCGGCGCGCCGCACTTCGAGGCGACGCCGTGCGTGAAGCTGTCGTCGACGCCGCTGCAGAGCTGGAACGGCCTGCTGTTCGAGCAGAACGGCGTCGACATCCGGCACAAGCTGGCACAGCTGTCGGTGGCGCGCGACCTCGATTTTTCCGGCTACCTGTTCGACCACGCCGAAATCCACCAGTGCGACTACAACTGGAAGACCTTCATCGAGGTCTACCTGGAGGATTACCACGTCGAGCCGTTCCACCCGGGGCTGGGCGGCTTCGTCGACTGCTCGGCGCTGCGCTGGGAATTCGGCGCCGACTACAGCGTGCAGACGGTCGGCGTCAACCACCAGCTGGCGCGCCCCGGTTCGGCCAAGTACCGCCAGTGGCACGAACAGCTGCTGCGCTACCGCAATGGCGAAATGCCGCCGTACGGGGCGATCTGGCTGACGCTGTTCCCCAACATCATGGTCGAATGGTACCCGCACGTGCTGGTGGTGTCGACGCTGTGGCCGAACGGCCCGCAGAGCACCACCAACGTGGTCGAGTTCTACTACCCGGAGGAAATCGTACTGTTCGAGCGCGAGCTGATCGAGGCCGAGCGCGCCGCCTATATGGAAACCTGCATCGAGGACGACGAGATCGCGCTGCGCATGGATGCCGGCCGCCGCATCCTGATGACGCGCGGCGAAAATGAGGTCGGCCCCTACCAGTCGCCGATGGAAGACGGCATGCAGCACTTCCACGAATGGTACCGGGCGCAAAACGTGCTGTAGGCCGCACGCCCGAGAAAACAGGGGGTATGCTGAAAAATGAGCCTATCCCGCAGTAACTGGGCGCGGCTTTGAAAATACCGCATCCAGTATATCAATCACCAGAATTCGCCTCCCACCCCCTCCTGCCCTTTCCCGTTCATGCAATCGCTGTGGATGCTGGCCGCCAGTTTCTTGTTCGCGCTGATGGGCGTGTGCGTGAAGCTGGCCGCCGACAGTTTTTCGACTTCCGAGATCGTGCTGGTGCGCGGCGTGATCGGCATGCTGTTCGTCGGCGCGCTGATGCGCCTGCGCGGCGGCACGCTGAAGACGCCGCTGGCGCGCCATCATCTGTGGCGCGGCGCGGTCGGCGTGGCGGCGCTGTGGATGTGGTTCTACTCGATCTCGCTGCTGCCGCTGGCGACCGCGGTGACGCTGAACTACATGTCGCCGATCTGGATTGCCGTCATCGTGTTCGGGCTCGGCTGGTGGCGCGGCCGCGCCGGCGCCGACTGGCGGATGGCGGCGGCGATCGCGCTCGGCTTCGGCGGCGTCGCATTGCTGCTGCAGCCGAGCCTGCAGCGCGGCCAGGGAC
>JBATWJ010000501.1:0-2593 GCA_049672545.1 Burkholderiaceae bacterium | reverse complement strand
GCCAGTACGGTCGCGCTGTCCTGGAGCGCGGTCGCCGGCGCCACCGGCTATCACCTGTATCGCGACGGCGTGCGGGTCAATGCCACCGCGCTGACCGCGACCAGCCATACCGACAGCGGGCTGGCGGCCGCCACCAGCTACAGCTACGCGGTGTCGGCGCTGAACGCGAACGGCGAGAGCGCGAAGTCGGCCGCGGTCAGCGCCACCACCGGATCGGCCTTCAGCTGCACCGCCACTTTTGCCAGCAACTATGCGCACGTGCAGGCCGGCCGTGCCTACGTCAGCGGCGGCTATGCGCTGGCGCTCGGCTCGAAGCAGAACATGGGCCTGTACAACCTGTTCTACACCAACACGCTGGCGCAGACCGCGCCCGGCTATTACATCATCGGCAACTGCCCGTGACCGGTGCCGCTGCGCGCCGGCCGTCACGGCGGCGCGCAGCGGCCGGCGGCCTGCCGTTATCAGGATGGCAGCCGCCGCAGCAGCGCTACGAATAATCCGACATTCCGGCGAACCATGGTCGCGCCGGATGGTCGAATCGGGGTCGCCGTCGCAGTGGCGCGCGACGTCCCGTTTGCATAAAAGAAATGCCGGCCCACCGGCTCGCCACGCAAATTCTCCTGCCGCCTGCTTGTCGATGCTTCCGGCACGCTTCGGAAGCGCGCCGATTCGGCCTTATACTCGCAATTCGTTTTGTCGTTTTGACCTTTCTTTCCTATATCTCTATGCATACCGTTTCCGTTTCTTCCGCGCGGCTGCCGCGCCGGCCAGCCGTATCCCGTGCGCGCGGCTTCACGCTGATCGAAATCATGGTGGTGGTGGTCATCATGGGCGTGCTGGCGGCTCTGGTGGTGCCGAAGCTGATGGGGCGCACCGATGACGCCCGCATCATCGCCGCCAAGCAGGACATTGCCACCATCATGCAGGCGCTGAAGCTGTACCGGCTCGACAATCACCGCTACCCGACCACCGAGCAGGGTCTGCAGGCGCTGGTGGCGAAGCCGACGTCGGGCCCGGCCGCCAACGGCTGGAAGAGCGGCGGCTACCTGGACAAGCTGCCGAAGGACCCGTGGGGCAATCCCTACCATTACCTGTCGCCCGGCGTGAAGGGCGAGATCGACGTGTTTTCCTTCGGCGCCGACGGTCAGCCCGGCGGGGTCGACAACGATGCCGACATCGGCTCCTGGGAGCTGTAAAAAGCATGCTGCACGGAGCGCGCGATGATGTCTGAACACCGTCCCGATTGCGCTCGCCAGTGCGGCTTCACGCTGCTCGAACTGCTGGTGGTGCTGGTGATCGTCGGCCTGACGCTCGGCGCGGTGTCGTTCAACGCGGTCTCCAGTCCGCACCAGGTGCTACAGAACGAGGCGCAGCGTATCGCGCTCCTGATGCAGCTGGCACGCGACGAGGCGATCGTGCGCAACCGTCCGATCGCGTTCGAGGTGGCCGGCGACGGCTATCGTTTCGTGATGCGTGACGGCAATAGCTGGAAGCCGGTCGGCCAGGATGACATGCTGCGTCCGCGCAGCTTCCAGCGGCCGCCGGTGCGGCTGTCTATCACGCCGGCGACCGGCGCCGACAATCCTTTGCGCATCGTGTTCGGGCGTGAGCCGGTCGATAAGCCCTTCGTGCTGACCCTGGCGGCGGATGGCGGCACGATCGCGATTCGCGCCGATGGCATCGGCCATTACGTGGTCGAGTAAGATGCCGCGCCGCCTGTCCCGTTCCGTTGTTTCTGGCCGCCGCACGTACGGCTTCACGTTGCTCGAAGTGCTGGTGGCGCTGGTGATCGTCGGCACCGCGCTCGGTGCCAGCCTGCGCGCGGTCGGCAGCCTGACGCAGAACAGCAATGGCCTGCGGGCGGCGATGATGGCCAACTGGTCGGCGGAAAACCGGCTGTCGCAGATTCGGCTGGCGCATGAGTGGCCGGCTATCGGCCGGCGCCAGTTCGACTGTCCGCAGGGCGAGCTGCAGCTGGTATGCGAGGAAGAAGTGCTGGCCACGCCCAACCCGTATTTCCGCCGGGTCCAGGTGAGCGTGTTCGATGTCCGCAATCCGGAGCAGCGCATCGTGCGCCTGACCCAGGTGGTGCCGAATGGCTAAGGCGGCGATCGCGGGCGGGCGGCGCCGCGCCGGCTTCACGCTGATCGAGCTGCTGGTGGCGATCACCGTGCTGGCGGTGGTCGCTGTGCTCGGCTGGCGCGGGCTGGATGGCATCGTGCGCGCGCGGCTGGCGCTGAACGAGCAGCTGACGCAGACGCGCGGCATGCAACTGGCGTTCGCGCAGTTGCAAAGCGATTGCGCCAACCTGGCCGCCGCCGCGCTGATTCCGAACCGTGCCGCGCTGGTGGCCGACGACAACCTGTTGCTGCTGGTGCGCACCGTCTATGCCGACGACCAGCCGTCGCGGCTGCAGGTGGTCGCCTACCGGTTGCGTGACGGCGTGCTGACGCGCCAGGAATCGGCGCCGACGCGCACCCTGACCGAGTTGGACGCGTTGTGGCAGGCGGCGATGGACGGCAAGGGGGCGACGCCTGCGGTTGCGCTGCAGCCGGGCCTGGCGGCGATGACGATCCGGCTGTGGGCCGCCGAC
>JBATWJ010000500.1:0-1795 GCA_049672545.1 Burkholderiaceae bacterium | reverse complement strand
GCTTGGCGCCGCCTGGCCGCTGGCGCTGCATCTGGTGCAGCCGTTCGGCGGTTCGCCGCTGCCGGCCTGGACGGCGTGGAACCTGCGCCAGCTCGGCTGGCCGTCGTGGGAAGGACTGTCGTATCTGCTGAAGTACGGCATCTGGTTCGCGTGGCCGGCCTGGCCGTTCGCCGGCTGGGCAGTGTACGCCTGGCGGCGGCAGCACGCGGCGCTGCATATGTCGCTGCCGCTGACCTTCCTCGGCGCGCTGGTGGTGGTCGGCAGCATGAATACCCATTCCGAGGAAGCGATCCTGCTGCCGCTGCTGCCGCCGCTGGCGATGCTGGCGGCGTTCGGCCTGCCGACCATGAAGCGCGGCGCGATCAACGCGGTCGACTGGTTCTCGGTGATGACGCTGACCACCTGCGCCGGCTTCATCTGGATCGGCTGGATCGCCAAGGAAACCGGCTGGCCGGCGCAGCTGGCGAAGAATGCGTTCAAGCTGGCGCCCGGCTTCGAGCCGGAATTCAACCTGATCGCGTTCACGGCGGCGGCAGCGGCCAGCATCGGCTGGATTCTGCTGGTGCACTGGCGCATTTCGCGCCGGCCGGCGGTGCTTTGGCGCGCGGTGGTGCTGTCGTCCGGCGGCGTGATCCTGTGCTGGCTGCTGCTGATGACGCTGTGGCTGCCGTGGATCAACTACGGCAAGAGCTATGCCGGCGTCGCCCAGCAGATCCGGCAGGCGCTGCCGGTGGTGGCGCGCTGCGTCGACAGCAATGTCGGGCCGGCACAACGTGCATCGTTCGCGTATCTGGGCGGCGTGCCGTTCGCCGGCGCCGAAAACAGCCGCTGCGACTTCCTGCTGCTGCAGAACCGCAGCGACCAGCCGGACGATGCGGCGCTGCTGCGGCAGTTCAGCGGCCAGTGGCAGCTGCTGTGGGAGGGCCACCGGCCGTCCGACCGCGACGAGCGCTTCCGCCTGTACCAGCGCTCGGCGTCCTGACCTTGACTGCTTCGCCGCGGCACACCTTGCGCATCGTCACCCTGGCCTGGCCGATCCTGGTCGGGCAGTTGGCGGTGATCGCCAACGGCGTGATCGATACCGCGATGACCTCGCGCTTTTCCGCCACCGACCTGGCGGCGCTGGCGGTCGGCGCGTCGATCTACATCAGCATCTTCGTCGGCCTGGGCGGTGTGCTGCAGGCGCTGGCGCCGATCATCGGCCAGTTGTACGGCGCCGGCCGCGCACGCGACATCGGCTATGAAGTCAAGCAGGGCACGTGGCTAGCCTTCTTCCTGTGCTGCACCGGCGCCGTCGTGCTGCTGTTTCCGCAGCCGTTCCTGCGGTTGGCGCAGGCCTCGCCGGAACTGACCGCCAAAGCCACGCTGTACCTGCAGATCCTGGCGCTGGCGCTGCCGGCCACGCTCGGCTTTCGCGTCTACGGCGCACTGGCGACCGCGATCGCGCGGCCGAAGATGGTGATGGCGATCCAGCTGATCGGGCTGCTGTTGAAGGTGCCGCTGAACGCGCTGTTCATCTTCGGCGGGCTCGGCCTGCCGGCCTTCGGCGGCCCCGGAGCGGCGATCGCCACCAGCGTGATCGCCTGGCTGATGCTGGGCGTATGCTGGCTGATCCTGCGGCGCGCGCCGGTCTACCGGGGCTTCCGGCTGTTCGGCGGCGGCTGGGTGCGGCCGCGCTGGGCGGCGCAATGGCCGCTGTTGAAGCTCGGCGTGCCGATGGGCCTGTCCTACCTGATCGAAGTGACCGCCTTCACCTTCATGGCGCTGTTCATCGCGCGGCTGGGCGAGCTGGCGG
>JBATWJ010000499.1:0-3399 GCA_049672545.1 Burkholderiaceae bacterium | reverse complement strand
CTCGATCAGCGTGACGTGACGTGCCTGGTCGCCGGCGTACCACAGATGCTCGCCGCCGCGGTGCTGCTGGCAAGTGATGTCCGCTGCCAGTTGCGCCAGCAGCGGCGCCGGGACGC
Organism: Burkholderiaceae bacterium; assembly: GCA_049672545.1. Taxonomy (GTDB): domain Bacteria; phylum Pseudomonadota; class Gammaproteobacteria; order Burkholderiales; family Burkholderiaceae_D; genus DATJCV01. Next base: position 3,283 of record JBATWJ010000499.1, on the reverse strand, counting down.
TGGCAAATAGTGCGAAACGCGCCAGCGGGCTGGTCTCGGCCGGATGCTGCGGTTCGAACGGCGGCGGTGGAAGCGGCGGCGGCGCCGGATGCGACAGAGCCAGTTGCATGACGCGGACCCGGCGTTACAGCAAGCCCAGTTCGAGCCGGGTTTCCTCGCTCAGCATGTCGACGCTCCAGGCCGGCTCCCAGACCAGTTCGACCCGGACGCCGGAGACGCCCGGCACTTCCGACAGCCGGTCCTCGACCGTGGCCGGGAAGGTGCCGGCCACCGGGCAGGCCGGCGCGGTCAGCGTCATTTCGATGTCGACCTCGCCATGCGGTCCGACGTCGAGCTGATAGATCAGCCCAAGATCGTAGATGTTGACCGGGATTTCGGGATCGTAGATGGTGCGCAGCGCCGCCACCAGGTTCTCCCGCAACTGATCCTCGTCCACCTGGATCGGTGCCGGATCGGGCTGTTCTGAAACATTCATGTCCTACTCCGTCGATATCGGTTGCTGTTGATCTTTAAGCGCCGCCTGCAGCGTGTGCCAGGCCAGCGTCGCGCACTTGACGCGGGTGGGGAATTCGCGCACGCCGGCCAGCACTTCGAGCTTGCCGAGGTCCTCGTGCGGACCGTCATCGGCGCCGGTGACCATCTGGTGGAATTCCTGGAACAGGTGTTCGACCTCTTCCACTTTCTTGCCTTTCAGCGCCTCGGTCATCAGCGACGCCGACGCGGTCGAAATCGCGCAGCCGCTGCCGGAGAAGCTGGCGTCGCGGATCACGCCATCCTCCACCTGCAGGTAGACCTTGACCTCGTCGCCGCACAGCGGGTTGTGGCCTTCGGCGTGGTGGTTGGCGCATTCCATCGCGTGGCAATTGCGCGGTTTGCGGTAGTGATCGAAGATCACTTCCTGATACAGCTCTCGCAGGTCGCTCATCGCCGAAACATCTCCGAAACCTTGTGCAGGCCAGCCACCAGCGCGTCGATCTCGGCGCGCGTGTTGTACAGCGCGAATGACGCGCGCGCGGTACCGGCCAGCCCGAAACGCTTCATCACCGGCATCGCGCAATGATGGCCGGCGCGGATCGCGATGGCGTCGTGGTCGAGGATGGTGCCGATATCGTGCGGATGCACGCCGGCCATCGTGAACGACAGGATGCTGGCCTTGTCGGCGGCGGTGCCGACGATGCGCAGGCCGGGCACCGCGGCAACCAGCGGCGTCGCATAGTCGAGCAGCGCCTGCTCGTGCGCGGCGATCGCATCCAGGCCGAGCGCCGACACGTAGTCGAGCGCGGCGCCGAGCGCGATGGCGCCGGCGATGTTGGGGGTGCCGGCCTCGAACTTGTACGGCAGCTCGTTGTACTCGGTCTTTTCGAACGAGACCGAGCGGATCATGTCGCCGCCGCCCTGGTACGGCGGCATCGCATCCAGCAGCGCCTCCTTGCCGTACAGCACGCCGATACCGGTCGGCCCGTAGATCTTGTGCCCGGAAAACGCATAGAAGTCGCAGTCGAGCGCGCGCACGTCGACCTTCAGGTGCGCGATCGCCTGCGCGCCGTCGAGCAGCACCGGCGCGCCGGCCGCGTGCGCCATCGCGATCATCCGTTCGACCGGAGCGATGCTGCCGAGCGCGTTCGACAGATGCGTGACCGCAACCAGCCGCGTGCGGGCGCCGAGCAGGCCGGCGTAGGCGTCCAGATCGAGCTCGCCGGCATCGCTGATCGGGATCACCTTCAGCACCGCGCCGGTCTGCGCGCACACCATCTGCCAGGGCACGATGTTGGAATGGTGCTCCATCGCGCTGACGACGATTTCGTCGCCAGGCTGCAGGCGCGGCCGCGCATGGCTCTGCGCCACCAGGTTGATTGCTTCGGTGGTGCCGCGCACGAACACGATCTCGCGCTCGCTGGCCGCGTTCAGAAAGGCGCGCACGGTGGCGCGCGCCGCCTCGTAGTCGTCGGTCGCGCGCTGGCTCAGGTGATGCACGCCGCGATGGACGTTGGCGTTGGTGTGGCGATAATAGTTCGCTTCGGCGTCGATCACCGCCTGCGGTTTCTGCGTGGTGGCGCCATTGTCCAGGTAGACCAGCGGCTTGCCGCGCACAGTTTCGCGCAGCAGCGGGAAATCGCGCCGCCAATCGTCGACTACGGCCGGATGCAGCAGCCGTTCGGGTTCCATCCTCATGCCGGCTCTCCGAGGTGCTCGGCCTGCGGCAGCCGCGCCAACAGAATTCGCTCCAGCCGCTGCCGCAGCGACGGCACGCCGATGCGCTCGATCACGTCGTGCGCGAACGCGTGCACCAGCAGCGCCTGCGCGACCGCGTCGTCAATGCCGCGCGAGCGCAGATAGAAGCGCTGCTGCTCGTCGATCTGGCCGACCGTGGCGCCGTGCGTGCATTGCACGTCGTCGGCATAGATTTCCAGCTGCGGCTTGGTGTCGATCTCGGCGTCGCGCGACAGCAGCAGGTTGTGGTTGGTCTGCTGCGCATTGGTCTTTTGCGCACCCGGATGCACGATCACCTTGCCGTTGAAAACCGCGCGCGACGCGCCATCGAGCACGCCGCGATAGTATTCGCGGCTGCTGCCGTGCGGCGCCGCGTGGTCGACGCGGGTGTGGTGATCGACGTGCTGGCCGTCGCCCGTCAGGTACAGGCCGTTCAGCGTCGCATCGCAATCCTGCGCCTGGAAAGCGGTAGCAATGTCGTTGCGCGCCAGCATGGCTCCGAGCGAAATCGAATGCGACTCGAAGCGGCTACCTTGCCTCTGGCTGACATGGATGCCCGCGACATGAAACGCCTGCAGCGATTCCTGCTGCAGCTTGTAGTGGCCGATGGCGGCGTTTTCGGCGATCGCAACCTGGGTCACCGCGTTGGTCAGGTAGATCGTGTCGGCGGCGCCCGCATAGTGTTCGATCACGGTCGCGCGCGCGCCGGTGCCGGCGACCAGCAGATTGCGCAGATGAATCGCGACGCCGCCACGCATGGCAAGAAACAGCAGGTGGATCGGCTCCTCGACCACGGCATCGGCCGGCAGGTGCAGGTAGGCACCGTCCGCCATGAATGCGGTGTTCAGGTCGCCGAACACGGTTTGGCCAGCCAGTACCGGCAGGTGCGGCACCAACTGCTGCGGCTCCTGCTCCAGCGCGCGCGCCAGGCTGCCGAGCACGACGCCGACCGGCAGCGGGTTGAGGCTCGACAGCTGCGGCGCATGGCGGCCGTCGACGAATACCAGCCAGTGGCCGGCTCGCCGTTCCGGCTGCAGCGCGGCAATCAGCGCGGCAGCGGTGCCGGCATCGG
>JBATWJ010000498.1:0-3425 GCA_049672545.1 Burkholderiaceae bacterium | reverse complement strand
GTCGCGCGCGGCGCGCGCATCCGGGCTGGCGACCACGTGCGCGCCATGCAGCAGCGGCCCGTAGGCGTCGCGGAACAGCGCGACGTCGGTTACCGCCAGCGCGCCGATGGTTTCGCCGTGGTAGCTGTTTTTCAGGCAGACGAATTCGCGCTTGTCGGTCCGGCCGCTGTTGCGCCAGTAATGGAAGCTCATCTTCAGCGCGATCTCGACCGCCGAGGCGCCGTCCGATGCATAGAAGCAATGGCCGAGCACGCCGCCGGTGCGCGCCGCCAGCTGCTCGGACAGCCGCACCACCGGCTCGTGCGTGCAGCCGGCCAGCATCGCGTGCTCCAGTGTGTCGAGCTGCTCCTTCAGCGCCGCGTTGATGCGCGGGTTGGCGTGGCCGAACAGGTTGACCCACCAGGAACTGACCGCGTCCAGGTAGCGGCGGCCGTCGGTATCGAACAGCCAGACGCCGCGCCCGCGCGCCAGCGCGATCGGCGGCACGGTTTCATGATGCTGCATCTGCGTGCACGGATGCCAGACGCTGGCCAGGCTGCGCGCGACCCAGTCGCTTTGTTGCTCAGGTTTCAAAACCACTCCATTTCATTGCACATCGGGGCGGGAGTTGCGCGCTTGCGGGCGCTGCTCCCTCTCCCCAACCCCTTTCCCGCAGGCGGGAGAGGGGCTATTCATTCGTCACTCGCGGCTTGCCGCTCCCCTCTCCCGCTCGCGGGAGAGGGGTTGGGGAGAGGGAGGTCGCCTCCCTTCAACAAACACCCGTATCGCCTCCAGCACCCCATCGGTCTGCTGCATCACCTCATTGTTCCAGAACCGCAGTACCTGATATCCGCGTTCCCGCAGCCACGCATCGCGGCGCCGGTCGTACTCCGCCGCTTCCTGGTGCTGTCCACCGTCGACTTCGATCACCAGTTGAATCTCATGGCAAATGAAATCGACGATGTACGGCCCGACCGGCTTTTGCCGCTTGAACTTCAGGTCCATCAAGCGATGCGCACGCAAGTGATACCACAGACGTTGTTCGGCATCGGTTTGATGGCTCCTCAGTTCCTTGGCGTGGTCGAGCAGCGACATGGTCCTCTCTTCCTCTCCTACTTCCCCCTCGCCCCTCCCTCTCCCCCGGCCCCTCTCCCGCAAGCGGGCGAGGGGAGGAGTCAGAGCCAGTTCGGCTTGCGCTTTTCCAGGAAACTGCGCACCCCTTCGCGCCCTTCGTCGGACGCGCGGATTTGCGCGATGCCTTCGACGGTGGCGGCGATCAGCGCGTCGTCGATCGGGGCGCCGCCGACTTCGCGTACCAGTCGCTTGGCTTCGCGCACCGCGTTCGGGCTGTTGGCGACCAGCGTCTTGACCAGCGCCGCGGTGGCGGCGTCCAGCTCGTCGGCGGCGAGCACCTGGTGCGCGAAGCCGATGCGCAGCGCTTCCGCCGCCGAAAAGCGCTCGGCGGACACGAAGTAGCGGCGCGCCGCCTGCTGGCCCATCGCGCGGATCACGTACGGCGAGATGGTGGCCGGGATCAGGCCGAGCCGCACTTCCGACAGGCAGAACTGTACCGGCTCCGCCACCAGCGCAATGTCGCAGGCGGCCACCAACCCCATGCCGCCGGCATAGCAGTCGCCCTGCACCTTGGCCACCACCGGCTGCGGGCAGGAATAGATCGCGCGCAGCATCTCTGCCAACAGCGCGGCGTCGGCACGATTTTCATCGTAGCCGTAGCCGGCCATGCGGCGCATCCAGTTGAGGTCGGCGCCGGCGCAGAAAGCCGGGCCGTTGGCGGCCAGCACGATCGCGCGCACATCGGTGTCGGCGGCCAGTTCGCGGAATGCTTGCGTCAGTTCGGCGATCACGGTGTCGTCGAAGGCGTTGCGCACTTCCGGCCGGTTCAGGATCACGCTGGCGGCGCGGCCGTCGCGCCGCAGTTCGAGGGTCTGGTAAGCCATGTCCGCTCCTACATCCGGAATACGCCGAACTTGGTGTCGGGAATCGGCGCATTGAGCGCCGCGCTCAGGCCCAGGCCCAGCACCATGCGGGTGTCGGCCGGGTCGATCACGCCGTCGTCCCACAGCCGGGCGCTGGCGTAGTACGGGTGGCCCTGGTGTTCGTACTGTTCGCGCACCGGCGACTTGAACGCTTCTTCCTCCTCCGCGCTCCAGCTGCCGCCGCGCGCCTCGATGCCGTCGCGCTTGACGGTCGCCAATACCGACGCCGCCTGCTCGCCGCCCATCACCGAGATGCGCGCGTTCGGCCACATCCACATGAAGCGCGGTGAAAATGCGCGCCCGCACATGCCGTAGTTGCCGGCGCCGAAGCTGCCGCCGATGATCACGGTGAACTTCGGCACCGCCGCGGTCGCCACCGCGGTCACCATCTTGGCGCCGTTGCGGGCGATGCCTTCGTTTTCGTACTTGCGGCCGACCATGAAGCCGGTGATGTTCTGCAGGAACACCAGCGGAATCTTGCGCTGGCAGCACAGTTCGATGAAGTGCGTGCCCTTCAACGCCGATTCCGAGAACAGGATGCCGTTGTTGGCGACGATGCCGACCGGCATGCCGTAGATGTGTGCGAAGCCGCAGATCAGCGTGGTGCCGTAGCGCGCCTTGAATTCGTCGAACTCGCTGCCGTCGACCACGCGCGCGATGATTTCGCGCACGTCGAAGGGTTTGCGTGTATCGGCCGGGATCACGCCGTACAGTTCGTGCGCCGGGTATTTCGGCTCGACCGGGTCGCGCAGCAGCAGGCCGTGCGTCTTTTGCCGGTTCAGGTTGGCGACGATGCTGCGCGCCAGCGCCAGCGCGTGAGTATCGTTCTGCGCCAGGTGATCGACCACGCCGGACAGCCGGGTATGGACGTCGCCGCCGCCCAGGTCTTCGGCGCTGACCACCTCGCCGGTGGCGGCCTTCACCAGCGGCGGGCCGCCGAGGAAGATCGTGCCCTGCTCCTTGACGATGATCGATTCGTCGCTCATCGCCGGCACGTAGGCGCCGCCGGCGGTACAGGAGCCCATCACCACCGCGATCTGCGGGATGCCCTTGGCCGACAGGTTGGCCTGGTTATAGAAGATGCGGCCGAAGTGGTCGCGGTCGGGGAACACGTCGTCCTGGTTCGGCAGGTTGGCGCCGCCGGAATCGACCAGGTAGATGCACGGCAGGTTGTTCTGCTCGGCGATTTCCTGTGCGCGCAGGTGCTTCTTGACCGTCATCGGGTAATAGGTGCCGCCCTTGACCGTCGCGTCGTTGCAGACGATCACGCACTCCTGTCCGGCGACGCGGCCGATGCCGGTGATGATGCCGGCCGCCGGCGCCGAGTCGGAGCCGTCGCGGTCCGGGTACATCCGGTAGGCGGCCAGCTGCGAGAATTCGAGGAAGGGCGTGCCGGGATCGAGCAGCAGCCGCACCCGCTCGCGCGGCAGCAGCTTGCCGCGCGCCAGG
>JBATWJ010000497.1:0-4293 GCA_049672545.1 Burkholderiaceae bacterium | reverse complement strand
TGCCGGCGCCGCGGCGGGCGATGGTGCGGGTGGCGGCGGCCGCTTCGGCCAGCGCGCGCCCGGAAATTTCGTCGGAATACGAGAACGCGGTCTTATCGCCGGACACGGCGCGCACGCCGACGCCCTGGTCGATCGAAAAGCTGCCGGTCTTGACGATGCCTTCTTCCAGGCTCCAGCTTTCGTTCTTGGTGAACTGGAAGTACAGGTCGGCGTAGTCGACGCGGTGGGTAAACATCGTGCCCAGCGTCTTCAGCAGCGCCGACTCGTCCAGGCCGAACGGCGTCAAAAGAAGCTCGCGCGCGGTGGCCAGCGTGCCTAGGTTCGGTTCGAATGGTTTCATGTGCGCAATGCGCGGCATGGCGCCGCGACGGAAGTGAATGGATAGACAGGTCGATTGTAGAGCATCCGCAGAGCGCAGGTCCGGCGCCGCCGGTATATTCACCGGGTGCCGGGTGCGGGCATATACTCCCCACATAAACACCTTATGTCGGTCATATTCATTATTAAATTTTTATATACTCCCATACAAAAAAGCCGGGCAAAAAAAACCAGCCTTGCGGCTGGTTCAAACCCTCGGAGAAGATTTTGGTTCGGCGTCGACCGGATCAATAGCTGGTGATCGCGCTCGGCTCGCCGTTCTTGAAATCGAACACGGTCACCGGCGAGCTCTTCATGTCGTGGTTCTTGTCGTACTCGTAGACACCGGCCACGCCCTGGTACTTGATCTTCGCCAGCACCGGCTGATATTTCTTCGGATCGGTCGACTTGGCCTTCTGCATCGCGTCGGCGATCATTTTCATGCCGTCATAGAACGACACCGCGTAGGTCAGCGGCTTGCCGCCATAGGCCTTCTGGAAATCGGCGGCGAAGGTCTTGCCGGCGCTTTCCGCTTCCAGCAGCGACCCGCCCTGGGTACAGAACACGCGGTCGTCCATCGCGTCGCCGGCCAGCTTGGCCATTTCGGCGTTGCAGATGGTGTCGCCGCCCAGCAGGTAGGCCTTGACGCCGAGCTGCTTCATCTGGCGCTTCATCGCCGCTGCCTGCGCGAAATAACCGCCGTAGAAGATCGCGTCCGGGTTCTTGGTCTTGATCGAAGTCAGGATCGACGTGAAGTCGGTCGCCTTGTCGTTGGTGTATTCGCGCGCGACGATGGTCACGCCGCTGGTCTTGGCGGCCTTGACGAATTCATCGACCACACCCTGGCCATAGGCGGTGCGGTCGTCGATCACCGCGATCTTCTTCAGCTTCAGTTCCTTGGCCGCGTACATCGCCATCTTGCCGCCCAACTGGCTGTCATTGGCGCCGATGCGGTACACGTACGGGAAGCCCTGCAGCGTGATCTTCGGGTTGGAGCCGACCGTCGCCATCACGATGCCGGCGTCGTTGTAGACGCGCGAAGCGGGGATCGCCACGCCCGAGTTGTACGGGCCGAGCACCGCCTTGACGCCGGCGTCGACCAGCTTCTGCGCGGCTTGCACGCCGGACTTCGGATCGGCCTGGTCGTCTTCCACCAGCAGTTCGAACTTGACCTTCTTGTCGCCGATCGTCACGCCCTTGGCGTTGAGTTCGTCGACCGCCAGCCGGGCACCGTTTTCATTGTCCTTGCCGGCCGGCGCCTGGGCACCGGTCATCGGGCTGGAAAAGCCGATCTTGACTACTTCTTCGTCGGCCGCGAAAGCCAGCACCGGCAGCGCTGCCAGCACAATCCCGCAACGCATCCATCCGCGCAAAACGTTCTTCTTCATGTCAACTCCGTTGTAGTTTGGTCTTGCAACACATCGCCTCGCGGCGCCATCCGTTCGGCGTCAAGGGCGGCGCCGGCGGCGCCACGGCGAAACCGGACATCGGCTCCGATTATAGAGAAAGGGCCTGCATATTAATTCTGTAATTTTCCAGCCCTTCCTGCACTTAATTTTTTTGAAATTCCGTTTCTCTGAATTAAATACTTCAAGGGCGGCGCGCGCCGCGCCGGCGGGAAACGAAAAGAAACGGGAGGATGCGGCGTGCCGGTTGGCGCTGACGCCATTGCGCCGCGCTCGCTTTTCAACCGTCATCCCGGCGCAAGCCGGGACCCAGTGACGTCAATCCCAGCGAAAGCCGCTGGATTCCGGCGTTCGCCGGAATGACGGATCAACGGTATGTCCGATTGAACCGGAGCAGCCTTAAAGCCGCCGATGCCGCAGCGCCGGCAGGCTCTCGCGCACCTGGCGCAGCGCCGCCAAATCGAGCGCGCCGGCCACCACGCCGGGACCTTCGTCGCGCTCGGCGACGATCCGGCCCCACGGGTCGATCAGCATGCTGTGGCCCCAGGTGCGGCGGCCGTTCGGATGGCGGCCGCCCTGCGCCGCCGCCAGCACGTAGCACTGGTTTTCGATCGCGCGCGCGCGCAAGAGCGGCTCCCAGTGCGCCTGGCCGGTGGTATGGGTAAACGCGGCCGGCACCACCATCAGCGCGCAGTCGCCGAGCGCGCGGTACAACTCCGGGAAACGCAGGTCGTAGCAGACCGACAGGCCGACCCGGCCGAACGGCGCGTCGAACGCCACCGGCGCGCCGCCGAATTCAATGGTGCGCGCCTCATCGTAGAACTCGTCGCCGCGCGCGAAGCTGAACAGATGCATCTTGTCGTAGCGCGCCACCTGTTCGCCGTGCGGATCGTAGACCAGCGTGGTGTTGAGCACCTTGCCGGCCTCGCGCGCCGCCATCGGCAGCGTGCCGCCGATCAGCCATACCGCGTAGCGGCGGGCAGCCGCCGCCATGAAGGCCTGGATCGGGCCGGCGCCCAATTGCTCGGCATGGCCGAGCTTGTCGGTCTCGTGCATGCCCATCAGCGCCCAGTATTCAGGCAGCAGCAGCAATTGCGCGCCGCCGGCCGCCGCTTCGGCCATCAGCGCGTCGGCGACCGCGAAGTTCTGTTCCGGCAGCGGCGTCGACACCATTTGCAGCGCGGCGATGTTCATGCCAGTCTCCTTGTCGTCACGGCTCGGCCGCCGCCGGCTCCGGCAGCGGGTTGCTCTTGCGTTCCAGCTTGACCACCTTCGGGTCCTTCCACGGACCACTAATATCATATTCAAAGGTGAAGGCGCGTATCAGCGGATCGCGCAGGAACAGCTGTGCCAGGAAGGAGCCGACGCCGACCACCGGATTGATCAGCCCGGCCACCACCGACGCGGTGCCGAGGTTGATTTCCGGGATCACCGCCACGTGCAGGTTTTGCGTCTCCTGCGTCAGATCGGCGCTGCCGTCCATCAGCACGGTGGCGGCGACGCTGCGCATCTTGAAATTGTCGGTGGTGACGCGGCCGTTGGCGATCATCGCGGTGGCGACCACGCCGTCGAACGCGAAGCCCTCGGAAAACACGTCGCGGAAATCCAGCGCCAGCCGCCGCGGCAGCGATTGCAGGCTCAACACGCCCAAGAGCTTGGCCGCCCCCGGGTCGACCTTCAGGAACTGGCCGGCCTGCATGTCCAGGTGCAGCTGGCCGGTCAGCGTCGGGATGTCGAGCGAGAACGGCAGGCCGTTCCAGGTGATCTCGCCATCCATCCTGCCCTTGCCGCCGCGCAGCACCTGCGCGAAGCCGACGCGTTCCAGCAGCTTGCCGGCATCGGTGACGTCGAGCGCGTAAGTCAGGTTGGACACGCTTTTGCCGGCCGATGTGGTCCATTTGCCGACGCCCTTGAAGGTAGCGTCGGGGTTGGCCAGCTCCAGCTTGCCGATGCGCCATTCGCGCACTTCGCTGCCGGGCTCCGGGCGGATGTTGCTGGCCTGCACTTCCAGCCGGCCGAACTGCTTGCCGAACAGCTGGAAGCTCTCGGCGACGATGTCGAGCGCCGGGATCTGGGTCGCCTCGCCCTCGCCTTCCAGCAGATCGCCGACGTCCGAGGCGGCCGATTCCGGCACCACCAGCGACGCCAGCCGCGCCTTGACCCGTCCCAGCGTGCGGCCGGAGCGCGATTCGTTCCAGGTGACGTAACCGGACGCCTGCGCCGAATCGATGTTGGCCTGCCACAGCCGTCCCTGGTGCGAAGCGCCGACCACCACGTGGTCCAGCTTCTTGCCGAGCACGATCAGCTCGTCGGCGCGCGCCGCCAGCACTTCCGGCTCGATGTACTGCGCCAGGTCGAAGCCGTCCGCCGCCTGCTCCTGCTGCTGATCGGCGTCGGCCGTCATCGACGCGCCGATGCTGCGCCAGGCGTCGATGTTCAGCGTGGCGACGTTGACGTTGGCCGCCACACCGGCCTCCGGCTCGGGTGCCGGCACGTTGACGCCGATCCCTCCGGCCACCACGCGCCAGGC
>JBATWJ010000496.1:0-3091 GCA_049672545.1 Burkholderiaceae bacterium | reverse complement strand
CGCCGGCGCCGCTTCGAGCGGGAATTCGAGCAGCGGCAGCGGCGCCTGGTCGCCGGCCGCGGGCGTCGCTGCAGCCGGAGCCGGCGTCGATGGTGACGGCGCGGGCGTGGGTGAAACGGTATTCGGGGGGCGGGTGTTGCCGGTCAGGGTAGCGGGCGCGGTGTTAACGAATTCGAAGGTCATTTCGGATTCGATCGCATCGATCTTCAGCGCGGTGGCGCGGCCGATGTCGCGCTGCAGCGTGGTCGCGTTCGACAGGTGATCGAGCGTGTTGCCGGAATTTTCGCGATCGGCGCCGCCGCGCTTGCCACCCGAAGACTTGCGCGCTTCGGCGGGGTTCGGCTGCCGGTCTTTCTTGGTAAAACGCGAAAAAATCCCCACGGTGCTCCTGAACGTGCTGAATGGTCCGATGATGCGCGCGCAGCGCCAGAGCGGATGCGGCCTTGGCCGATCCGGTCAGGCCGGATCCGCTCCAGACGGCCCTCAACGGTAACACAAACCGTTGCCGCGCCGCCACCCTTGCCCGAGCGTCATTGCCTGCGGCGGGTGTGGACCACCGCAGCCGGCACGGTGCTGCGGGAACAGGGCTTGCGGACGGGCGCGCTCAGTCGCCGTACAGCTTCTGCTTCAGCTCGCGCCGCTGCTGCGCTTCCAGCGACAGCGTCGCCGTCGGCCGCGCCAGCAGGCGGGCGACACCGATCGGTTCGCCGGTTTCCTCGCACCAGCCATAGTCGCCGCTTTCGATGCTGGCCAGCGATTGCTGGACTTTCTTCAGCAGCTTGCGTTCGCGGTCGCGCGTGCGCAGTTCCAGCGCATGCTCTTCCTCGATGGTGGCGCGGTCGGCGGGATCGGGTACCACCACGGTTTCGCGCAGATGCTCGGTGGTTTCGCCGGCGTTCTTCAGCAGGTCGCGCTCGAGCTGCTGCAGGCGCGCTTTGAAAAAGCGGAGCTGCGCGGCGTTCATGTAATCCTTGTCGCTCATCTTCAGGATTTGCGCTTCGGTCAGCACGGTCTCTTCGGTCGGGACGGTGGAGGTCGGTTTGGATGTCTTGGTAGCCACTTCGCTTGCTCTCGATACAACGATTCGGTCAATGTTATCCGCGATGCCGGCGGCTGCCTTCTGGCTGCGCGCGCCGGCACGGGTCGCTTGGGATGCCGCTTGCGCGGCGGGTTTTTTCGGTGCCGCCGCGGGGGCGGGGCGGGTGTTCTTGCCAGCCGGTTTGGCGGCTGGCGCGGCCTTCGCCGCCTTTACGGTTTTGGCCGCGCCGCTGGTAGCGGGTTTCGCGGGCGGTTTGACGATCGGCAACGCGGCTTCGTTCGCCTTGCCGGCGGCGCTCTTGCGCGGTTTGGCGGCTGCCGGCAGCGTCTTTTTGCCGTCGGCCGGATGCAAGGCCTGCACCAGCGTCTTGACCAGCTTGCCGGCCGCCTTGGTGAGCCGCGATCCGCCGCTCTTGGCGGCGGTGACGGCTTTCTTCGAAGAGGCGATGTTGGCAACTGCCTTGCTTGCAGCTTGCGCCTTGGTGGCCGCGTTTTTCTTGGTGGGTTTTGTAACGGCTACGTTCATGGTTTCCTCGTCTCAAGAACCGGTCCGGTACCTTGCGGCGGACCGCGCATGACGTTCGATCGTCTCTCGTATCGTGCTGTTTCAGCCCTCCGGCCTGTCGTTTGCCTCAATTGAAACCACGGTAGTTTATACCAAACACTGCTGCAGTCCCTGCATAAAAATCTCGCGCGGCAGGTTCTTGCCGATGAACACCATTTTGCTGCCGCGCAGTTCGTGTTCGCCCCATTTGGCGCCGATGTCGCTGCCCATCATCTGGTGCACGCCCTGGAACACCACCTTGCGGTCGGCGCCAGCCATCAGCAGCACGCCCTTGTAGCGCAGCATGCGCGGTCCGTACACCTCGATCAGGCCGCCGAGGAAGTCGTCCAGCCGCGCCGGATCGAACGCGCGCTCGCTCCTGAACACGAAGGCGGCGATGTCATCGGTATGGCCATGGCCGCCGTGCCCGTGGTGATGTTCGTGGTCGTGCTCATGATCGTGGCCGCAGTGCTCGTCATGCACGTGCGGTTCTTCCGCGGCCAGGAAGTCGGGGTCGATCTCCAGCTTTTCATTCAGGTTGAAGCCGCGGATGTCGAGAATGGCGTCGAGCGGCGCGCGGCCGAAGTCGGCGGTGTCGATCGGCGCGCGCGGGTTGATGCGCTGCAGCCGCGCGCGCAGTTCGCGCACGTCGTCGGCGCCGACCAGGTCGGTCTTCGACAGCAGGATGCGGTCGGCGAAGCCGACCTGGCGCTGCGCCTCTTCGTGTTCGTCCAGCTGCCGCATCGCGTGGCGAGCGTCGACCACGGTGACGATCGCGTCGAGCCGGAATTGCGACGCCACTTCCTCGTCCATGAAGAAGGTTTGCGCCACCGGCCCCGGATTGGCCAGACCGGTGGTTTCGATGATCACATGGTCGAACGCCAGCTCGCCGGCTTCGCGCTTCTGGCCGAGCGCCGACAGCGCCAGGATCAGGTCGCCGCGCACGGTGCAGCAGATGCAGCCATTGTTCATTTCGACGATCTGTTCGCCGCTGTCCTGCACCAGGATTTCGTTGTCGATGTTTTCTTCGCCGAATTCGTTTTCGATGACGGCGATCCTGTGCCCGTGTCGCTCCTGCAGGATGCGGTTGAGCAGTGTGGTTTTGCCGGCGCCCAGAAAGCCGGTCAGGATGGTGGTGGGAATCAGTGCCATGGTCTTGATGTGGTGGAAAGATCAATGCGCGCAATCGGCGCACCGGCCCTTGACGGTGAGTTCGATGTCGTGGCTTTCGAAGCCGTCGCCGAGTGCGCGGCGCAGGATGCCGGCCAGCTGCGCGCGCAGCGCGGCATCGCCAGCACCATCGTCATCGAGGCAGAACATGCGCGCGCAGCGGGTGCACTTGAAATGGCCGTGCGGATGCGAGCGCGCCTGGCCGCCGTGCTCGGCGCCGGCGCCGTAACGGAACACGCGGTCGTCGCCGGCGATCTTGTGCGCGAGGCCGGCATCGGTCAGACAGTCCAGCGCCCGGTACAGCGTCACCCGATCCAGCGCGTGCAGCCGGTCCTGCAG
>JBATWJ010000495.1:0-2483 GCA_049672545.1 Burkholderiaceae bacterium | reverse complement strand
GCCTGGGGCCGCGCGCTGGCCGCCGGCTACCGCCATCTCGGCCGCTGGACCCGGCGCCTGCTGGGCGGGCTGTTCCGGCTGGCGGTGGTGCTGTACTTCCTGTTTTGCGGATTGTTCCTGACGCTGCGCTATGCGGTGCTGCCGAATGTCGATCACTACAAGGCCGATATCGAGCGCGTCGCCTCGCGTGCGCTTGGCCAGCCGGTGTCGATCGGTGCGGCGCGCGCCTCCTGGCACGGGCTGCGGCCGCATCTGGCGCTGACCGACGTCGTCGTGCACGATGACCGCGGGCGCGCCGCGCTGACGCTGCCGGCGGTGGAGGGTACCGTGTCGTGGTGGTCGGCGGCCGTGGCTGACCTGCGTCTGAACGACCTCGAAATCATCAGCCCCGACCTCGATGTCAGGCGCGACCGCGACGGCCGACTACACGTCGGCGGCATCTTCATCGATCCGGCCGACAAGAGCGGCGGCGCCGGCGCCGACTGGGTACTGGCGCAGCGCGAGATCGTGATCCGTGGCGGCCGGCTGCGCTGGAACGACGAGCAGCGCGCGGCGCCCGAGTTGGTACTGGAGAACGTCAACTTCGTGCTGCACAACCGCTGGCGCCGCCATCGCTTCGCGTTGCAGGCGACGCCGGCGGCGGCACTGGCGGCGCCGCTCGACATCCGCGCCGACTTCACCCATGCGCCGTTCTCGTCCGCCATCGCCGACCCGGCGCGCTGGAACGGCGAGCTGTATCTGGACCTGCGCGACGCCGACTTCGCGGCCTGGAAGCCGTACCTGGACATGCCGTTCGAACTCGACCGCGGCGGCGGCTCGGTGCGCGTCTGGCTGCAGTTCCAGCATGCCAACGTGGCCGACTTTACCGTCGACCTGGCCCTGCGCGGAGTGTCGGCGCGTTTCGGCGCCGGTCTGGAGCCGCTGGAGCTGGCACGCGTCGATGGCCGCGTCTCAGTCAGCGAAGTCTACGAGCCGGCACGCAAGCTCGAATGGCTGGCGCTCGGGCGCCGCGGCCACACCGTGGCGCTGCAGGATCTGGCGCTGGAAACCGGCGATGGCCTGCGGGTACCGCCGACCACGCTGCGCGAAAGCTATGCCGCCGGCACTAAAAATCAGCCGGCGCGCACCCGCATCGATGCGCGCGAGCTGGACCTCGGCACGCTGGCGGCGCTGGCGCAGCGGCTGCCGCTGTCCGAAATGCAACGCGGCCTGCTGCGAGACTATGCGCCGCACGGCCGGCTGCTGGATTTCTCGGCGCAGTGGCGCGGCGCCTGGCCGGAGTTTTCATCGTATGCGGTGAAGGGCCGCTTCGCCGGCCTCGGCATCGGCAGCCGGCCGGCGGCCGACGGCCACGGCAGGCTGCCCGGTTTCGCCAATTTCGACGGCAGCATCGACGCCAGCGACAAGGGCGGCACGCTAAAGCTGGACGCGCTGCAGGCCAAGCTGCTGCTGCCCGGCATCCTGCCCGAGCCGGAGTTGCCGTTCGAGCAACTGCGGCTGCAGGCACGCTGGCAATTGCCGGACCGCGACACACTGGTGGTGCAACTGGATCAGCTCGACCTGCAGCGCGAAGACCTGCAGGCATCGCTGTCCGGACGCCACGTGCTGCCGCTGCGCCAGCCGCAGCAGCTTGGCAGCATCGACCTGCACGGCAGAATCGCCCGCTTCGATCTGGCCCGCATCGGCCGCTACCTGCCGGCGGCTACTCCCGAGCACTTGCGCCACTGGCTGAGCGGCGCGCTGCGCCAGGGCCGCGCCACCGACGTCGCACTTGCCGTCAAGGGTGACCTGGCGCGTTTTCCGTTCCGCGCCGAGCGGCCGGGCGACAAGCCGGCCGGCGAATTCCGGGTCACTGGCAAGATCGAGGAGGGGACGCTGGAGTACAGCCCGGGCGAGGTCGGGCGCGACGGCAAGGGACCGGAATGGCCATTGCTGGAGCGGATCGACGGTTCGTTCGTATTCGAGCGCAACCGGATGGAAATCCGCGCCCGCAGTGCGATGAGCGCCAACGTCGCGATCGGACCGACCAGCGCGGTGATCCCCGACCTGCTGGCGCCGGAGCCGGTGCTCGACATCGACGGCAGCGCCGCCGGCGCGCTGCCCGATTTCGTCGGCTTCGTCAATCGCAGTCCGGTGTTGGACTGGATCGGCGACTTCACCGAAGAGACGAAAGCCAGCGGCAACGCCAGGCTGGCGCTGAAGCTGCAATTGCCGCTGGAGCACATGCACGAAGCCAAGGTAGAGGGCACGCTGCAGCTGGCCGGCAACGACGTCACGCTGATGGAAGAACTGCCGCCGATCCGCAAGGCCGCCGGCAAGCTGGAATTCAACGAGCACGGCTTCAACCTGAACGGTGTCAAGGGCGAATTCCTGGACGGCCCGGTGGCGCTGTCCGGCGGCAGCCGCGCCGACGGCAGCATCCTGGTACGCGCCGACGGCACGCTGGCGGCGGACGGCCTGCGCAAGACCTACGACACGCCGGC
>JBATWJ010000494.1:0-8774 GCA_049672545.1 Burkholderiaceae bacterium | reverse complement strand
GAGCGACCGCACTCTGCGCTCGGCAATCGGACACCAGCCTCGGTAGGCCGGCAACGATGGCAAAATCAGCGTGCTTGAACCGAAAGACTAACCCGCCAACTGGCTACAAATTCGCGTAGCAGGTCACTCGCCCTGCGCATTAAGGACGTGGACTTTGGCCGCGAGGTCATCATTGTCCGGTAAGGCAGAGGTGGAACGAACCGGGTTGTGATGCTGCCGCAGTCTTTGCTGCCGTCCTTGCACGAGCAAGTGGCATCTGCGAGAGCGCACTGAAGAAGGCTGTAGCGCAGGCCGGGATTCCCAAGCACGTCAGCGTCCACGCGCTGCGTCATCGCTTTGCAATGCATGTTCTTCAGAGAGGAGCGGATATTCGCACAGCTCAGGAACTGTTGGGACATAGCAATGTAAGTACCACCATGATCCATACCCACGCCTTGAAAATTGCGGCAGGTACTACACCGAGCCCTTTGGGCGCACGTCACCTGGTGAATGCGGGCACTTCACCGTCCGCTTTACGGCCGAATATCGGATGACTGTTTGTGGCCGGATGGAGCCATAATGCGTTTGTTCATCAGTGACTTTCGCCATTGCTAACGCCTGCAATTGATGCAGACAGGTAATCGCCAAGTTCGTCATCGCGTCATCAGCTTCCGAGAAGGGCGGCGAGCCCTGAGGAAGGAGTCAACCCATGCCGATCGAACCATCCGGCGACGAACGCTCCGAAGCTGCTCAACCGGGCACGCAAGCGTCAAACGCGCAGACAGGGAACTGGCATCCGCCGCTTGAGCGCAGCCGGTTCGGCGGCACGCAACGCCGGCACGAGCAGTCGTTCGACGGCGACACGCCGGTGTCGCGCAGTGACCTCAGCAAGGGCCCCCAGGAGCTGATCGAAGACCGTACGGCCCGCATCAGCTGGGGCGTTCTGGTGATCTCGTCCGCGGTGATCCTGGCCTTCTCGATCTGGGCCATCCTCATGCCCCTGGGCGCGCGCACGACGATGAAGACGGCCGTCGACTGGATCGCGATCAACCTCGGCTGGTACTACGTGCTCACGATGTCGCTGGTGATCGGTTTCGTGCTGTGGGTGGCGCTCTCCAAGGAAGGCGACGTGCGGCTCGGTCCCGACCATTCGCGGCCGCAGTACAACCTTCTGACCTGGGTCGCGATGCTGTTCGCCGCAGGTGTCGGGATCGACATGCTGTTCTATTCGGTCACCGGCCCGGTCGTGCAATACCTGTCTCCACCTTCCGGCGAGGGCGGCACAGCGGCGGCGATGCAGGATGCGGTGGTCTGGACGATGTTCCACTACGGCATCGCCGGCTGGTCCATGTATGCGCTGCTCGGCATGGCGATGGGCTACTTCGCCTATCGCTGGGGCATGCCCCTGTCGATCCGTGCGGCGCTCTACCCGCTGCTCGGCAAGCGCGTGCGCGGCCCCTTGGGCGACGGCATCAGCATCATCGCGCTGGTCGGCACCGTGTTCGGCGTCGCCACGTCGATGGGCATCGGCGTGGTACTGCTGGCCGTCGGTTTCTCGCTGATCTTCGGCCTGGAACAGGGCATCGCGCTGCAGATCGCGCTGGTCATCGGCGCGGTGATCCTGACCATTGCGGCCACCACGTCTGGCGTCGACCGCGGCATCCGCTGGATCTCCGAGCTGAACCTCTGGAGTGCGGTGGCGATGATGGCCTACATCCTCTTCACTGGACAGACGGCGTTCCTCATGAACGCCCTTGTCGAGAACATCGGCCAGTTCTTTGTCACGCTCCCCGCACGCACGCTGCAGACCTTCGCCTACGAGCCCGGCGGCGCCGAGTGGATGGGCGGATGGACCTTGTTCTTCTGGGCGTTCTGGCTGGCGTGGGGACCATTCGTCGGGGTCTTTCTCGCACGCATTTCGCGCGGGCGCACGCTGCGCGAGTTCGTGATTGCGGCGATCACCGCACCGGTCCTGTGCGACTTCATCATCGTCTCACTGTTCGGCAATTCCGCCCTGTACCAGGTGCTGCAGGGCAATATGGCGTTCGCCGACCTGGCGATCCAGAGTCCGGAGCGAGGGTGGTATGCACTGTTGCAGATGTTTCCGGGTGCGATGTTTTTGATCGGCCTGGCGACGCTCTCGGGCTTGCTGTTCTACCTCACCAGCGCCAACTCGGGCGCGATGGTGATGTCGAACTTCTCGGCCTCGATCCCGGATCCGTCGCAGGACGGGCCGAAATGGCTGCGCGTCTTCTGGGCCGTGCTCACCGCAGTACTCACCGTGGCCATGCTGCTCGCGGGTGGCGTGACGACGATGGAGTATGCGACGCTCATCTTCGCGCTGCCGGTGACGATCATTGCCTACCTGGTAATGGCATCCTTCTACAAGGTCCTCCAGATGGAGCGCGCCGAGCGCGAGGGTAAGGTGCTGCGAAGGCGGACCGTGGCCCCGATCGGCGGCCATGTGCCGGAACGGTCGTGGAAGCAACGGCTGGAGCAACTGCTCGCTTACCCGTCGCTGCGGCAGGTAACACAGTTCCTCGACCGCACAGTGCGGCCGGCGCTCGACGAAGTCGCCGCCGAATTCCGGAACCAGGGTTACGAGGTCGAGCGCAGCGCCATCGCCAATGCGTACGGCATCGAGGAACCGTTGCTGCGGGTGTCGATGGACACGTTCCGCGCCTTCCATTACCAGGTCGCCATCGTCGAGGCGCCGGTGCCGATGTTCAGCGGCCGGATGTCGCGTGAGACCGACGTCTACTACCGGCTAGAGGTATTCACGCAGACCGGTTCGGGCGGCTACGATCTGATGGGTCTCACCAGGCAGCAGGTGATCGACGACGTGCTCGAGCGATACGAGGCCCACCTCGCGTTTCTCACCCGTTCGACGGAGGCCGGTACCGCATCCGTGCTCACACCGCCGATGCCGCCCAACGGCCAGCAGTCAGCAGTGCCAAAAGACGCGGGGGAATATCCAGGAGCTTGAGGAGAAAAAGAAGTGACGCCACTCGGTCAACACGGCACCGGCCGTGGCTCGACACCTCCCGACTGCCCGAATGGAAGACCATAAGAACGTACGCTTGTCGGCTGGAAGTCAATAGTCGGTTCCGGCCAATTCGTGTCAGGTGCGGCTCGGCCCAAACATTGCGATACGAGATGCGGGTCGCGTCGCCGGCTTAACGGCCAAACCAGTGCCAGTCCAGGCACTTGCGTTGGCGCGCGTCAGGCTGAGATGCGGTTCCATCCGCTTGCGGACGGTAGTCTTCAAGCTTGCAGCTCGGCGGCCCGCCGTCGCATTAGCGCCTGATCCTGTTCGTTGGTGGCAAGCTTTTCGGCTCGCTCGAACGCTTGCCGCGCTTCAATCACACGACCGAGCCGGGCTAGCAGATCGCCGCGCACTGCGTGTAGCAAACCGTAGCGCTGCATCGCCGGATTGCTCTGCAGTACATCGACCCTCGGCAGCGCGAGCTGTGGGCCATAAGCCATACCCAAGGCAACCGCGCGATTGAGTTCGACTACCGGCGAAGGCATGCATTCGGCCAGTTCATCGTACCAAGCGCAGATCGCCCTCCAGTCAGTGGCCGCCGCCGTGGCGGCGCGGGCGTGACAAGCGCCGATTGCAGCCTGCAGCGTGTAAGGGCCGAACGGTTTACCCAGTGTGCACGCACGTTCGAGTGCCGCCAGGCCGCGCCCGATCAGCAATCGATCCCAGCGTGAACGATCCTGATCCATCAGCAACACCGGACGCCCTTGGGCGTCAATGCGCGCGCGTAGCCGAGAGGCCTGGATTTCGAGCAGGGCCTGCAGGCCCTGCGCCTCGGCATCGTGCGGCATGAGCTGCGCCAACATGCGCGCCAGCCGAAGTGCTTCCTCGCACAACATGGGCCGCGTCCATTGCGGACCGCTGGTCGCTGCATATCCTTCGTTAAAGATCAGGTAGATCACCTCGAGCACCGCAGCAAGCCGATGCACGCGCTCGCTCTCAAGAGGTATTTCGAAGGGCACATGCGCCTCTGATAGTGTCTTCTTGGCGCGCACGATGCGCTGCGCGATCGTGGCTTCGGGCACGACATAGGCACGCGCGATTTCGGGCGTAGACAGGCCGCCCAGCAACTTCAGTGTGAGCGCCGTCTGCGCCTCCTTCGAAAGCTTCGGGTGACAGGCGGCGAACATCAGCCGCAGCAGATCGTCGTCGATGCCGTCGGCCCGCGCGTCGAGCATGTCGACGAAGTCGGGTTGGATGTGGTCGCCACGTGCGTCGGCGTCGGCCCCCAGCGCCTCGAGCTTGCCCGCGTGCAGAGCCTGCTGCCGTAGACGGTCGAGCGCCTTGTTTTTGGCGACGGACATGAGCCAGGCGCCGGGGTTTTCCGGTACACCTTCAGAAGGCCAGTGCACCAGGGCGGCGACGACCGCCTCCTGCGCAATATCCTCGGCCAGGCCGACGTCGCGCACCAGCCGCGCCACGCCGCCTACGACGCGGCCGGATTCGATACGCCAGATGGCCTCGACGCTAACCCTAACGTGGTCCGCCATCCGGTGCCTGCTGGGCAATTTGACGGCGCAGTTGCTCCTCCTGTTCGATCAGCTCCGGAGTGAGACTATCGCCAAAATCCTCAGGAGCGAAGACGCGGCGTATCTCGATCTCGGAGTCACTCGGCATCGGGTTCGGACAACGACGCACCCATTCGATCGCCTCCTCCATAGAACTCACCTGCCACAGCCAGAAACCGGCGATCAGTTCCTTTGTCTCGGCGAACGGCCCATCGACGACGGTGCGGGTCTTGCCCGAAAAGCGCACACGGGCGCCTGCCGAACTCGGATGCAGACCCTCACCGGCCAGCATTATTCCGGCCTTGACCAGCTCCTCGTTGTAGCGGCCCATCTCGGCGAATTGCTCGGTAGTCGGCATCACGCCGGCTTCGGATTCCGCGGTTGCCTTAACGATTACCATCACACGCATGTCATTTCTCCTAAACGGGTTGGCGGGGACGCGACCCTTTCGCGACCCTTACTATCACGACGAACGAGTGTGGGCGAAATCGACATTTCGCCGAAAGAATTTATGTTTGCTCGGACTGTCCCGCCGGCGCCCACACATCGAACAAGGGTTCGGCATCAGGGCCAAGCGCTCCCCTATCCTCCGATGAACGGTCGCTTGCGACACAAATCTGCCATTCGCCCAGCCGCTGCGAGAAAATCGGGATCGTCCCCGACATAGGATTCAAGTGTTATTGCTGTTCTTGAATAATGCGTTCATTTCAGATCCGGCGGCGGCGTTGGCAAAACCGTCAAAACGGCCCTCTTCCGCAAGAAGCCTGGCGGCACGCATCATTCCTCCCCATGCCACGCGTGCCAATCCTCCGCCAACGCTGACTCGCCTCACACCCAATTCGGCAAGATCGGAAATCGTCATGTCGCTGGCTGATCCGACCAGCAGATTGACAGGCTTTGGATGAACCGCGGCGACCACGGCTTCAATCTCATCACGTGTCCGTATACCGGGGGCATAAAGACAGTCTGCGCCGATTTTCGAATAGGCTTTTAGTCTTGCAATCGTTTCTACCAGGTCGGGACGGCCGACGAAGAAGCACTCGGCCCGCCCGATCAGCATGACGTCGCCACCAGCCTTGTCGATTGCGCGCCGTGCGGCTTGCAGCCGCTCGCAAGCCTCGTCGATCGAGTACAGCGGCTGGCCTGCCATGCCGGTGGAATCTTCAATGGAAATCCCGGCCACGCCCGTTTCAATTGCCAATCGGACGCTTTCCTCGATCTGCGTGGCATTGGCGGCAAAGCCGCTTTCAAAGTCCGCGTTGATCGGCACCTCCGTGGCGTCGACCATTTCACTGAGATGTGTCAAAACCGTTTCGCGGTCAAGACCATTGTCAGGACGAGCATGTGACCAGGCCAGGCCTGAACTGGTGGTGGCAAGCGCTTTGAAGCCCAAGCTCTGCAAATATTTCGCACTGCCGATATCCCAGGGATTCGGAAGTACGAAACATCCGGATTGATGCAGTTTCCAGAAATCCTGCCGCTTGGAAGAGACACCGGGTGCTTTTGTCGACATGACGTTGCCTTCTCGTAAGGTCTTGGAGCGAATAGCCTACCCCGAAAGCTGCATTTCAACTGGCTACGGCGAAAAACCCGGCAGTGTTCAACGTAAAGAGTTGATGTTGGCCTGGCGTCGGAATTTCATTTGGTCAGCGATGCGTGACCTGGTATTTCCACTTGGACTCTGTCAGGGTTGGCTTACGAACCTCCTCGCGCACCAACTGGCCGCCATGGCGAACAAACGCTTGCGCAAGCGCAGCAACGTACTGCGCCGGATGGCAAATAGTTGCGCGGGGCGCCAAATAGATGCCAATCGCAAGTTGGCCCCGCCGCTGGTGCAGAAGGCGAGGCCTCACTCAAAAATGATTCTGCTTTCTGCTATTTGCGTTTCGAGGTAGCAATCCGTCAATTGCGTCAAATGTCGGCGCATTCTCGCTTAGCCCATGTTGCTAGGACATATCGGTGATTTTTAAAACCAAGCTTAATCCTTACCAAACTCTTTTTTCAATGCGCTCTTGCTTACGCAGTCTGCCGACCTATGCTGAGTCAGCGCGATTGGCGCGCATTGCCAAGCGCTACGCTGGACCGTAGATAGACCTATTTTTTCGGAGAAGCATCATGAGCGAAGCAACGGGAAATCAGGAACTGATCCGCAAGCCGGCCGACCATCCCGACGAAACCAGGCCGTTCAAGGACGACAAGGGCAAGATGCATGTATTCATGCTCGGCGAGCACGTGGTAGGCCGTGGCGAATTCGAGCCGAGCTGGCGCTGGAGTGAACACGTCAAGCCCATTGCAGGTACCGATACATGCCAGGCAACGCACACAGGCGTGGTCCTGCAAGGCAGGATGATCGTAAAGATGAACGACGGCGCGCAGGTCGAATACGGACCGGGGGATATGTTCTATATGCCGCCGGGACACGACGCCTGGGTGGTGGGCAACGAACGCTGTGTGCTGATCGACGTGACCGGTGTGGCGAAGTACGCCAAGCCGCACTAGGTTAGATTGTCGGATGAGACTTCAATTGGAGCTTTTCACAGATATTCGTAACCAGTCTTCACCATCGGGGCAAGGATTGCCGCATCTGGTCCAGACACCTGCGCCCTGCCTGGACGGCAGGAGTTTTGTCGCCGCAACGCTCGAACGGTGGACCAAACCGTAATGAAAGGCCGACAAACTGATCAGAGGCCCTAAGAAAGCCCGAATATACGGATAAATTCCAGGGATGCCTGGCATTGTGCCGACATGGCGAACATAGAAGCGCACAGCAATTCCGGCCGACATGGCACGCCGGCATCTTGACTCAGTCACGGCGCCACCACAACGTCCACCCCCGCCTCCTTCAGCACCGCCTTCATCTCCGCCGTCGGCGCCGCATCGGTAAACAGCACGCCAACCTGCGCCAGGTGTCCCATCCGTACCAGCGCCTGGCGCCCGAACTTGTCCCGATCGGCCACCAGCCACACTTCGCGCGACTGCTCCATGATCGCCTGCGCCACCCGCACTTCGCGCGAGTCGAAGTCGCGCAGCGTGCCGTCGGCTTCGATGCTGGAAATGCCGATGATACCGATGTCGACCTTGAACTGGCGGATGAAGTCGATGGTCGCCTCGCCGATGATGCCGCGGTCGCGCGTACGCACGGTGCCGCCGGCGATGATCACTTCGGACTGTGGGTTGTCGGCCAGGATCGCCGCCACGTTCAGGTTGTTGGTGACCACGTGCAGGCCGGCATGATGCACCAGCGCGCGCGCCACCGCTTCGGTGGTGGTGCCGATGTTGATCAACAGCGAGCAGCCGGGCGGTACCCGTGCCGCCACCGCGGCAGCGATGCGGCGCTTGGCGTCGCTGTTCATGTTCTGGCGCCGGCCATAGTCGATGTTTTCGACCGATGACGGCAGGCCGACGCCGCCGTGGTAACGCACCAGCAGCTTGGCTTCCTCCATCTGCTTGATGTCGCGCCGCACCGTCTGCGGCGTCACGTCCAGTTGCCGCGCCAGTTCCTCGACCGACACCGTGACCTGGGCGCGCACCTGGTTCAGCAGCCGGCGCTGGCGCGGATTGAGCGTCATTCTGATCCCCTGTTGCGTTGAATCAAACCAAAACGAATCGAAACGAACATTTATTCCGATCTAATTTGTTGGTTTTTTTTCTTATACTGTCGTATTGTATCGGTGTCCCTAGCTTTCTTTCGTCTTTTTTTGCTGAACATGCAGGTACAGACCGCCCCATCCGAACGCACCGACTACGATCTGTTGATCGTCGGCGGCGGCATCAACGGCGCCGGCATCGCGCGCGACGCCGCCGGCCGCGGACTGTCGGTGCTGCTGTGCGAGAAGGACGATCTGGCCGCGCACACCTCGTCGGCCTCGACCAAGCTGATCCACGGCGGCCTGCGCTATCTCGAACACTATGAATTCCAGCTGGTCCGCAAGGCGCTGATCGAGCGCGAAGTGCTGCTGCGCTCGGCGCCGCACATCATGTGGCCGCTGCGCTTCGTGATGCCGCAGGAGAAGGGCCAGCGGCCGGCCTGGATGATCCGCGCCGGCCTGTTGATGTACGACCTGCTGGCGCGGCGCGAACTGCTGCCGGCCTCGACCGGCATCGATCTGCGCCGCCATCCGGCCGGAGCGCCGCTGCAGCCGCAGTTCGTGCGCGGCTTCGAATATTCCGACGGCTGGGTCGACGATGCGCGGCTGGTGGTGCTGAACGCGATGGATGCCGCCGAAAAGGGCGCGGTGGTGCGC
>JBATWJ010000493.1:0-1565 GCA_049672545.1 Burkholderiaceae bacterium | reverse complement strand
GGACCTGGTGCTGACGGCCGTGCTGTACGCGCTGTTCGTCGCCCTGGCCGTCATCGGATTGCGGACATGGCGCAAGGCAGCCTGCCAGGCCGGCCTGCAGCCGGCGTAGCGCCGGCTGCGCGCGTCGCCATTCTGGGCGGCGAGTCGTCGGGCAAGACCACGCTGGCGGCGGCGCTGGCGGTGCATTACCGCACCGTCTGGGTGCCCGAATACCTGCGCGAATTCACCGCGACCGGCGGCCGCGCGCCATTCGCGCACGAGCAGATCGAAGTCGCCCGCATCCAGCTCGAACGCGAGCGGCAGGCGCTGCCTCAGGCGCGCGATTTCCTGTTCTGCGACACTTCGCCGCTGATGATCGCGGTCTACAGCGACTTTTGCTTCGGCGGCGCCGACGCCGAACTGGAACGGCTGGTACGCCAGCACGCGTACGACTTCACGATCGTCACCGCGCCCGACATCCCGTGGGTGGCGGACGGCCTGCAGCGCGAATCGGATGCGGTACGGCAGGCGATTCACCGGCTGGTACTGGAGCGGCTGCAGGCAGCCGGCACGCCATTCCTGCTGGCCGGCGGCAGTCTCGATCAGCGCGTGCGCCAGGTGGAGCAATACCTGCGGCGTGCACCGTAACAGAGAAGGGCGCGCTAGCCTGCCGCCTTGCCGCTGTCCCAGCCGCCACCGAGCGACTTGTACAGATTGACTGCTGACGTATAGCGCGCCAGATCGGCCTGCACCCGGCTGTCCTGCGCCTGCAGCTGCGTGCGCTGGCTGTCGAGCAGCGTCAGCAGGTCTTCGGCACCGGCCTTGTACTTGACGCTGGCGATCCGGTAGGCTTCCTGCGCTTCGCCGACCGCTCGCGCCAGCAGATCCTGGCGCGCCGCGCTGGCATCGATCGCGCCCAGGCTGTCCTGCACCTCCTTCAACCCGGTCAGCACGTTTTGCAGATACGACTGCACCAGTTCGGTCTGGCGCGCCTCCGACTGCGCGACCTGGCCGCGCAGCGCACCGCCGTCGAAGATCGTCTGTGCCAGCGAGGCCGCCAGCGACGACACCACGCTGGTGCCGCCGCTCAGCAGTCCGCTGGCGGCAGTGCCGGCCGACAGCGTGATACTCGGATACAGCGCGGCACGGGCGGCGCCGATGTCGGCATTGGCGGCGACCAACTGCGCCTCGGCGCGCGCGATGTCGGGGCGCCGCTCCAGCAGTGCCGCCGGCTGATACGTGGCCACCAGCGGCAGCTGCAGCGTCGCCAGTGAGTCGCCGCGCACCGAGAAGCCCTGTGGTGCCTGCCCGAGCAACACCGCAAGCGCGGTTTGCGCGGTGCGCAAATCCTGTTCCAGCGCCGGGATCTGGGCCTGGATGTTCAGCACCGAGGTGCGCTGTTGCGACACTTCCAGGCCGCTGTTGGCGCCATTGCGAAAGCGCGTCTCGACCAGCGCCAGCACGCTCTGCGCCGCTTCCAGGTTCTGGCGCGCGATCGCCAGCCGCTCCTTCAGCGCCAGGATCTGGAAATAGTTCGATGCCACGTCCGCCTGCAGCACCAGCGCCACCGCGTCGCGGTCGTAGAC
>JBATWJ010000492.1:0-2030 GCA_049672545.1 Burkholderiaceae bacterium | reverse complement strand
TCCTCGGCCACCGTGGCCAGCGGGCGGGCGCGGGCGGCGCGCTTGGGCGCCGCGGCAGTACTGGGAAGATTCTTTTTAGGCATGGTATCCATTCGGGCCGGCAATTATAGCGGCCCGCACTGCCCTCCACTTACCCCGGTGGCACTGGATGGCGCAGCGGCAGATCGTCGGGCACCTCGATCTCCATCCGCAACAACCCAGCCGCCAGCGATTTGCCGAGGTTGTCGCTGCGCAGCGAACGCGCCGCGCCGCCGTCCAGCGCCTGGTGCAGCACGAATTTCAACGCCAGCAGATTGGCCAGCTCGAAGCGTTCCACCGCGCCGCCGGCGATGCCGGCAAAATGCGCGGCCACGCGCTCGGCACTCAGTTCGCGCTTTAGCACCGCGTACGTACGCGCATCGTAGGCGAACAGCCCGAGGTCGGCCTTGTCGCCCTTGTCGCCGCTGCGCGCGTGGGCGATCTGCACCAGTCGCACCCGCATCTCAGACCTCCGTCACTTCCACCGTCACGCCCGGCTCGATCAGCCCGCGCGGCGCCAGCGTCGGCCAGATACCGAGCAGTTCCGACGCCGGCTGCATCGCATAGCGGCCGCCGACGAAAGGCGGCCCGGACAGCGCCAGCCACGGAAACAGCCGGCCGAATCCGTCCGCCACTCTCTTGTCGGCGCTGCGCAGCGCCATGCGCAAATACACTTCGTTCAACGCATCGCGGCCGGCCGGATCGGCCAGCGGACCGAGGATCGAGTCGTAGCCGAGGTATTCGATGCGCAGTTCGTCGTAGGCCATGCCGCGCTCGCGCAGCAGCTGCTGGACGATCTGCGCGGTGCGCTCGGCCTTGCGGTAGGCATCCGGCCAGCTGTAGCCGAAGGTCGCCTGCCCCATCCAGCCGTCCTGGTAGCCGCCGACGATCTTCAGCGCCTCCGGGCGCGGCTTACCGGTGGCGCCGCAGAGCCGCACGCGGTCGCCGCCGAGGTCGTCCAGCCGGATCGTGCTCATGTCGAGCAGCACGTCGGGCGAGAAATAATTGCGCGGATCGTGCACTTCATACAGCAGTTGCTGGCGCACTG
Source organism: Burkholderiaceae bacterium (assembly GCA_049672545.1). Lineage (GTDB taxonomy): Bacteria > Pseudomonadota > Gammaproteobacteria > Burkholderiales > Burkholderiaceae_D > DATJCV01. The sequence continues at coordinate 964 of JBATWJ010000492.1, read as the reverse complement.
TGTCGAACGATACGCGGCCGCCGGTGCCGGGCGCCTTGGTGATCAGCGCGCTGCCGTCCTCACTGACTTCGGCGATCGGATAGCCGATATGGCCGAGGTCGGGAATCTCGCTCCAGTCGAGGCCGCCGAAGTTGCCGCCGCTACCCTGCCCCGAACATTCCAGCAGGTGGCCGACCGTCAAGCCCTGCGCCAGACGGCTCCAGTCGCCGGCGCTGCGCGCCGCCAACGGCCAGCCAAGTTCATGCACCAGTGGCGCCAGGAACAGCGCGGCATCGGCGACGCGCCCGGCCAGCACGATATCGGCGCCCTGCGCGAGCGCCCGCACCAGCGGCTCCGCGCCCAGATAGGCATTGGCGAACACCATGCGTTCGCGCACCTCCGCCAGCGGGGCGCCGCTGTCGAGATGCGCGAGGTCGGCGCCGCTCTGCTGCAATTCGTCCAGCCGCGCCAGTACGTCGTCGCCTGCCACCACCGCGATGCGCGCATGCCAGCCACGCTTCTGAAACAGCACCGCCAGCGCGTCGCGCGCGCCGTGCGGATTCAAGCCGCCGGCGTTCAGCACGAACTTCACGCCGCGGCCGCCGTTGGCCTTCTGCGCCAGCGGCCACAGGTCGGCCAGCATCGGCAGCAGGTCGCGCGCATAGCCGGCCGCCGGATCGCGGGCGCGGTCCTTTTGCAGGATCGCCAGCGTCAGCTCCGCCAGGTGATCGGAGGCGATGTATTGCACGTTGCCGCGCTCGATGCTGGCGGCGATCGGCGCCCACGCATCGCCATAGAAGCCGAGCCCGGCGCCGATGCGGACGGTCTTCATCGCTGGCCGAAGCGCGGCGCGCGCTTTTGCAGGAAGGCGGCGACGCCTTCGGCGAAGTCGGCGCTGGCAGCAGCTTGCGCGAAATGCTCGATCTCATCGTCCAGCTGCCGCGCCAGCGGCGTGTCCTCGGACTGGCGCACCAGGCGCTTGATC
>JBATWJ010000491.1:0-2246 GCA_049672545.1 Burkholderiaceae bacterium | reverse complement strand
CGGTAGGACTGGTAGCCGCCGGCCAGTTGCGCCGCCGGCCAGCCGATCCTTGCCAGCACGTGCGCCAGAGCACCACTGCGGTTGCCGCCGCGCCAGCAATAGACCAGCGGCTTCCAGCCGCGCTCGTGCTGCATGAAGCGGGTCTCCAGGTGCAGAGCGATGTTACGCGCGACCAGCACCGCGCCGAGTTTTTTGGCTTCGAACGAATCGTGCGCATACAGCGTGCCGACGCGGTGGCGCTGGTCGTCGTCCAGCACCGGGCAGTTGATGGCGCCGGGCAGGTGGTCGAGCGCGAACTCGGCCGGGCTTCGCACGTCGATGATGCAGTCGAATTCGTCCAATCGCGACAGTGCTTCGGTGCAAGCGAGCAGCGCGGGAAATTTCATACGTTCAAGGGCGTAGCAGCGGCTTCAGTTGCGGCCAGACGTTGTCGAGCAGCGTCGGCTGTGCGGCGGCGGTCGGGTGCAGGCGGTCGGCCTGGAATAACTCGGGCTGCTCGGCCACGCCCTGCAGGAAAAAGGGCACCAGCGCAGAACGGGTTTCCTTCGCTAGTTGCGGATAGAGCGCGGCGAAGCGGTCGGTATAGGCGCGGCCGTAGTTGGGCGGAATCTGCATGCCGAGCAGCAGTGTTTTTGCGCCGGCCTTGCGCGCCAGGTCGATCAGCGCGCGCAGATTCGATTCGGTGGCGTCCAGCGACAGGCCGCGCAGCGCGTCGTTGGCGCCCAGTTCGATGATCACGATGCCGGGCCGATGCTGGCGCAGCAGCGCCGGCAGCCGGGTGCGGCCGCCGCTGGTGGTTTCGCCGCTGATGCTGGCGTTGACCACGGTCGCCGCGATCTTTTCGGCCTGCAATCGCTGCTCCAGCAGCGTGACCCAGCCGGAGGCACGCGCCAGTCCGTATTCGGCCGACAGGCTGTCGCCCAGCACGAGCACGGTTTTTGATGCAGAATGGGCGCTCGCCGCGGCCAGCGCCAGCAGCATGAACGCCAGCGCGGCCCATTTTCCCGACCACCGATTCGAACCCCACCACTGATGCCGCATGCCTGAATCCTCCGCGCTTGCCCGGCCGGCTGCCGCCGCCCAGGTTGCGGCCCCGGCCGCGATTGAAGTACGCCATCTCTCCAAGCGCGTGACCGATACCAGCGGCACGCTCGAGATTTTGCAGGACATCAATTTTACCGTGGCCGCCGGCGCCACGTTGGCGATCGTCGGCGCTTCCGGCTCCGGCAAGTCGACGCTTTTGGGCCTGTTGGCCGGGCTCGACACCCCTTCGGACGGCACGGTGATGATCGACGGCATCGATCTGTACGCGCTGGACGAGGATGGCCGCGCCGAGCTGCGCAAGAACCGGGTGGGCTTCGTGTTCCAGTCGTTCCAGCTGCTGTCGCACCTGACCGCGCTGGAAAACGTCATGCTGCCGCTGGAGTTGCGCGGCGAGCGCGACGCCCGCACTCGCGCGCAGCGGATGCTGGAGCGCGTCGGCCTCGGCAGCCGGCTGCGGCATTACCCGAAGTACCTGTCCGGCGGCGAGCAGCAGCGGGTAGCGCTGGCGCGCGCCTTTGTCATCGAGCCGCCGCTGTTGCTGGCCGACGAGCCGACCGGCAGCCTCGACGCCGTCACCGGCGAGGCGGTGATGCAGCTGATGCTGGAGCTGAACCAGGAGCGCGGCTCGACGCTGGTGCTGGTGACGCACGAGCCGTCGATCGCGGCGCGCTGCCAGCGTACGATCACCATCGCGGCCGGCCGCATCGTCTGAGGCCGGTACCCGGCGTGTATGAATACTCGATAGGGTATTTATAGCGCCGTAGCACAGCCGCCCGGAATAGGCCGAAAATTTCCTATACTCCCTGTTCCTTGGGAATTTGCGGCAGCGGCCGCAGGCGCCGCTGCTCAAAGCAGGCGATGCCGATGCCGCCGGCGCAGATGACGGCGACGCCCACCGCGGTCAGCGCGTCCGGCAGTTGCCCGAACACCAGCCAGCCCATCGTCGTCGCCGACACGATCTGCGCATAGAAGAACGGCGTCAGCAGCGACGCCTCCGCATGCTTGAACGCGGTGTTGAACAGGTAATGGCCGAGCGTGCTGGTGACGCCGGTCGACGCCAGGATCAGCCATTCGCGCGCATCCGGCGCGTGCGCCGACCAGAAGAACGGCACCAAGAGGCTGCTGCCGACCATGCCGACCAGTCCGCCGTAGAACAGTGTCACCATCGGGTCGTCGCCCTGGTTCGCCTTGCGGCCGAGAAT
>JBATWJ010000490.1:0-3852 GCA_049672545.1 Burkholderiaceae bacterium | reverse complement strand
GCAGCGCGCCGGCGTCAACGTCGGCGCACTGACCAGTGAGCTGGGAGGCGCGCTGGCGCGGCTGCCGAAGGTGTCCGGCACCGGCGGCGACATCAAGCCGGGGCGCGAACTGATCGCACTCCTGAACCTTGCCGACCGCGAGGCGCAGCAGCGCGGCGACGAATTCATCGCCAGCGAGATGGTGCTGCTGGCGCTGGCCGACGACAAATCCGAAGCCGGCCGCCTGGCGCGCGAACACGGCCTGCAGCGCAAGGCGCTGGAAGCGGCGATCGACCTGGTGCGCGGCGGCGCCGGCGTCAATTCGGCCGATGCCGAAGGGCAGCGCGAGGCACTGAAGAAGTACACGCTGGATCTGACCGAACGCGCGCGCGCCGGCAAGCTCGATCCGGTGATCGGGCGCGACGACGAAATCCGCCGTGCGATCCAGGTGCTGCAGCGGCGCACCAAGAACAATCCGGTCCTGATCGGCGAACCCGGCGTCGGCAAGACCGCGATCGTCGAAGGGCTGGCGCAGCGCATCGTCAACGGCGAGGTGCCCGATTCTCTGAAGAACAAGAAGGTGCTGGCGCTGGATATGGCGGCGCTGGTGGCCGGCGCCAAGTACCGCGGCGAGTTCGAGGAGCGGCTGAAGGCGGTGCTGCACGAACTGGCGCAAGACGAGGGCCAGACCATCGTCTTCATCGACGAGATGCACACCATGGTCGGCGCCGGCAAGGCGGAAGGCGCGATGGACGCCGGCAACATGCTGAAGCCGGCGCTGGCGCGCGGCGAACTGCACTGCATCGGCGCCACCACGCTGGACGAATACCGCAAGTACATCGAAAAGGACGCGGCGCTGGAGCGGCGCTTCCAGAAGATCCTGGTAGATGAACCGAGCGTCGAAGCGACCATCGCGATCCTGCGCGGCCTGCAGGAAAAATACGAAGTGCACCACAAGGTCGAGATCACCGACCCGGCGATCGTCGCCGCCGCCGAGCTGTCGCATCGCTACATCACCGACCGCTTTCTGCCGGACAAGGCGATCGACCTGATCGACGAGGCGGCTTCGAAGATCAAGATCGAGATGGATTCCAAGCCGGAAGTGATGGATCGCCTGGACCGCCGCCTGATCCAGCTGAAGATCGAGCGTGAGGCGGTCAAGAAGGAAACCGACGAGGCATCGCAGAAGCGTCTGGCGCTGATCGAGGAGGAAATCGACAAGCTGCAGCACGAATATGCCGACCTGGAAGAAATCTGGAAGGCGGAAAAGTCGGTCGCGCAGGGCAGCGCCCACATCAAGGAAGAAATCGAAAAGGTGCGTCAGCAGATGGACGAGGCGCGCCGCGTCGGCGACTGGCAAAAGATGTCCGAGCTGCAGTACGGCCAGCTGCCGGAACTGGAAGCGCAGCTGCGCCAGGCCGACACCGAGGAAGCCGAGGAAAAGCCGAAGCTCTTGCGCACCCAGGTCGGCGCCGAGGAAATCGCCGAGGTGGTGTCGCGCGCGACCGGCATCCCGGTGTCGAAGATGATGCAGGGCGAGCGCGACAAGCTGGTGCACATGGAAGACGAACTGCACCGCCGCGTGGTCGGCCAGGACGAGGCGATCGTCGCCGTGTCGGACGCGATCCGGCGCTCGCGCGCCGGCCTGTCGGACCCGAACCGGCCGTACGGCTCGTTCATGTTCCTGGGCCCCACGGGCGTCGGCAAGACCGAGCTGTGCAAGGCGCTGGCGGCCTTCCTGTTCGATACCGAGGAAGCGATGATCCGCATCGACATGAGCGAATTCATGGAGAAGCATTCGGTCGCGCGCCTGATCGGCGCGCCGCCCGGCTACGTCGGCTACGAGGAAGGCGGCTATCTGACCGAGGCGGTGCGCCGCAAGCCCTACAGCGTGATCCTGCTCGACGAAATCGAGAAGGCGCATCCGGACGTGTTCAACGTGCTGCTGCAGGTTCTGGACGACGGCCGCATGACCGATGGCCAGGGCCGCACGGTGGACTTCAAGAACACCGTGATCGTGATGACCTCCAACCTCGGCTCGCACAAGATCCAGGCGATGGAGGAGAGCGATCCGGCGCTGGTGAAGCTGGCGGTGCTGGCCGAGGTGCGCAACCATTTCCGGCCCGAGTTCATCAACCGCATCGACGAGATCGTGGTGTTCCACGCGCTCGATGAAAAGAACATCGGCGCGATCGCCAAGATTCAGCTGCACATCCTGGAGCAGCGCATGGCGCGGATGGAAATGGGGCTGGAAATCACCGACGCCGCCTTGCAGAAGTTGGCCGAAGCCGGCTTCGACCCGGTCTACGGCGCGCGGCCGCTGAAGCGGGCGATCCAGCAGGAAATCGAAAACCCGCTGTCGAAGCAGATCCTGCAGGGGCGCTTCGGCCCGAAGGATGTGGTGCGGGTCGGCGTCGAGCGTGGCGCGCTGACGTTCCAGAAGGCCGAGTAAGGGGCGGCGCGGAGAAATGGGCGCGGCGTGGGCGCTAACGGCGCCAGCGCCGCGCACCGGATCGGGTGCGCGGCGCTTGGCCGCCCCCACAGGGAAAACCCGGCTGCGATCACACTGCAGCCGGGTTTTTTGTGTTCGATGCGTCTGTAATCCCCGGAATCGGAGGGGCTGGCCCGCCGCTCCGTCGTCCCGGCGCAGGCCGGAATCCGGCGTCGTGTGTTCCGATTGGTGAAAGGGTGGGGGTATAGAATAACTTTGCCCTGTCTACACCCGCCTCCTGCGGTCTACATTGGGAGTATCTGTCCAGGCGATTCTTCTGCTCAATCCGCCACCGCTCGCGGCGCCCACAGCCGCCCGCCGAACTGGTTCAGCGCCAGCCCGCCCAAGACCAGCAGCCCGGCGGCGATCTTCCACCATTGCAGTGGTTCGTCCAGCACCAGCGCGGCGCTGATCATGCCGGATACCGGCACCAGCAGCGTGAACGGGGCGATGGTGGCGGTCGGATAGCGCCGCATCAGGTTGGACCAGACGCCGAAGCCGAAGATGGTGTTCGGATACGACTGGAACAGCACGGCGCCGACCGTGATCCAGCCGAGGTGGGTGGCGGCGGCGCTCCAGGCGGCCGGGCCTTCCACCACCAGCGAGCCGAGCAGCAGCGGCGGCGCCGCCAGCAGCGAGCCCCACACCATCAGCCCAAGTGCATTCACCTTGCCGATCTTCTTGGTCAGGATGTTGGCCACCGCCCAGCTCAGCGCACCGCCCACCAGCAGCACGAAGCCGATCACGGTGGCGGTGACTTCCAGGTGCAATGCCACCAGCCCCATGCCGGCGAACGCGATCAGCGCGCCCAACAGCTGCGCCGCCTGCGGCCGTTCACCCAGCATCAGCACCGCCAGTCCGATCGTGAAGAACGCCTGCAGCTGCATTACCAGCGACGCCAGTCCGGCCGGAAAACCGAGCTGGATGCCGGTGAACAGCAGCATGAACTGGATCGTGAACTGGAACAGCGCGTAGCCGGCCAACAGCTTCCACGGAATCGCCGGTCGCCGGATGAAGAACACCAGCGGCAGCGCGGCGAACAGGAAGCGCAGCCCGGAAAACAGCAGTGGCGGCAGGCCGTGCAGCCCGATCTGGATCACCACGAAGTTGAAGCCCCAGATCACGACCACGGCCAGGGCCAGCAGGATGTCGACGGGCTTCATGGGAGACGGCGGAAAGGACAGCGAAGAAAGGAAGGCATCGACGAGGAATGCGCGGAAGGGAATGCGGGACTGCGCCGCTTTGGCACGAGCCCTGCATTATCGCGCGAACGCGCTAGCGCCGCTGGCGCCGTCAGCGCAGCAGCGCGGCCGTGGTGAAGGCCAATGCCGACAGCAGCGCCGCCCAGCCCAACCAGAACAGCGCGCCGTGCGGCTCCGGCC
>JBATWJ010000489.1:0-3286 GCA_049672545.1 Burkholderiaceae bacterium | reverse complement strand
GCACAGCCGCCAGCGCCACCGCCGGCGGCGCCGGCGCGCTGACGCCCGCCGGTACGCCGCTCAATCGCCGCCGCCTCCGAGCAGTTTCTTCAGCGCCCGTTGCTGCTGCTGGCGCCGGCCGGAAGCCGACTTGCGGTGCGGGCCGGCGGCGCGCAGGTGCGCGGCCGCCACCAGCGTATTGCGCGGTTTGTTTTGGCGCGGCGACAGTTCCAGCCGGAAGATCGCCTTTTGCCGGGTGCGCAGGTTCTTGTTGGCCATGATCGAAGCGGCGCCGGGAGGCGCCGTTTTTTTCTACAACACGTAGCGTGACAGGTCTTCGTCGACCGCCAGCGTACCGAGCCGCTGGTCGACGTAGGCGGCGTCGATGGTCAGCGTGGAGTCGCCGCGGTCGCCGGCCGAAAACGAGATTTCCTCCAGCAGCTTTTCCATCACGGTATACAGCCGGCGGGCGCCGATGTTTTCGGTCTTTTCGTTGACCGAGAAAGCGATTTCGGCCAGCCGCGAAATGCCGTCCGGCGCGAATTCGATGTTCACGCCCTCGGTTTCCAGCAGCGCCTGGTACTGGCGCGTCAGGCAGGCGTCGGTGCCGGTCAGGATGCGCTCGAAATCGGCGATCGACAGCGATTCCAGCTCGACCCGGATCGGCAGCCGGCCTTGCAGCTCGGGGATCAGGTCGGACGGCTTGGCCAGCTGGAACGCGCCGGAGGCGATGAACAGGATGTGGTCGGTCTTGATCATCCCGTACTTGGTGTTGACGGTGGTGCCTTCCACCAGCGGCAGCAGATCGCGCTGCACGCCGGCGCGCGAGACGTCGGCGCCGCCGACCTGCGAGCGGGTCGCGATCTTGTCGATTTCGTCCAGGAACACGATGCCGTTCTGCTCGACGTTGGCGATTGCCTTCTGCTTCAGTTCGTCCTGGTTGAGCAGCTTGCCGGCCTCCTCCTCGACCAGCAGCTTCATCGCATCGCGGATCTTCAGCTTGCGCGCCTTCTTGCGGCCGCCGCCGATGCCGGAAAACATCGACTTGATCTGCTCGGTCATTTCCTCCATGCCGGGCGGCGCCATGATTTCCATCTGCGGCGCGGTCTCGGCCAGCTCGATCTCGATCTCGCGCTCGTCCAGCGCGCCTTCGCGCAGCCGCTTGCGCATCGTCTGCCGCGTGCTGTTGCCCTCGTCGGCGGCGGCCGGCGCCTGGTTGAAGCCGAAGTCGCGCGGCGGCGGCACCAGGATGTCGATCACGCGGTCTTCCGCCGCATCCTCGGCGCGCGCGCGCACCTTGCGCATCTCCGATTCGCGGGTCTGCTTGATGCCGATCTCGGCGAGGTCGCGGATGATGGTGTCGACGTCGCGCCCGACGTAGCCGACCTCGGTGAACTTGGTCGCCTCGATCTTGATGAACGGCGCGTCGGCCAGCTTGGCCAGACGGCGCGCGATCTCGGTCTTGCCGACACCGGTGGGGCCGATCATCAGGATGTTCTTCGGGGTGATTTCATGCCGCAGCGGTTCGGCCACCTGCTGCCGGCGCCAGCGGTTGCGCAGCGCGATGGCGACCGCGCGCTTGGCCGCTGCCTGGCCGACCACGTGCTTGTCGAGTTCGGAGACGATCTCTGGGGGAGTCATGTTCATGATGGGAGTGCCTGTAGGGAGTTCGATGCGCGATGCCGGGCTCAGTCCAGCGTTTCGATGATGTGCGACTGGTTGGTGTAGATGCACAGTTCGCCGGCGATCGCCAGCGCTTTCTTGACGATCTCGGCCGGCGCCAGCTCGGTGTTTTCCTGCAGCGCCTTGGCGGCCGACTGCGCGAAGGTGCCGCCGGAGCCGATCGCGCCGATGCCGTCGGTCGGCTCCAGCACGTCGCCGTTGCCGGTGATGATCAGTGTGGTTTCGCTGTCGGCCGCCAGCAGCATCGCTTCCAGCCGGCGCAGCATGCGGTCGGTACGCCATTCCTTGGCCAGTTCGACCGAGGCCCGCATCAGGTTGCCCTGGTGCTTTTCCAGCTTGGCCTCGAACAGGTCGAGCAGCGTGAAGGCATCGGCGGTGCCGCCGGCGAAGCCGACCAGCACGCGGCCGTTGAACAGTTTGCGCACCTTGCGCGCGCTGCCTTTCATGACGACGTTGCCGAGCGTCACCTGGCCGTCGCCGCCGAGCGCGACCTCTTTGCCGCGCCGCACCGACAGGATGGTGGTGCCGTGAAATTGTTCCATGTTTGCCCCTGAAGATGAAAAAGCCCGCCGCGCGGGCCGATGTTCTTCAGAAATGATGGGGCCGGTGGCGTCGATTGCAAGATGCCGGCGCCCGGTGGGCAGGCACGCTCAGTGCTTGCGCGGCAGGATGCGGGCGACGTGTTGCAGGCCGAGCGCATGCAGCATCACCGCCACCAGGTGATTGACGTTGTGCAGTTCGACCTGCCGATTGGCAAGCGGCGCCAGGCCGTTCAGGATCTGTCCGGCGGCGCTGAAGTCGACCCGCGCCAGTTGCGAACAGTCGAAGACGACCGGATCGTGGCTGCCGACGGCATGCGCGGCCAGCGCTTCGGTCAATGCCTTGGTGTCGCCCTCGATGACGCGCGGCATCAGGAAGGCGTGGCCGGCTTCCGGCTCCGGCGCGGCGTTGTCGTCGCTGGCCGTGGTCACCCGCGTCTGCGGCGCGACGAAGGCGGGCGGCGACACCTCGAAGGTGATGCAGTAGTCGATGCTGCGCTCCTCGAATTCCTGCTCGCGGTTCAACAGGCGCAGGATTTCCAGCAGCAGCAGCCATGGCGCCTCGGTTTCGTCGCGGCGGCCGACTTCGAGAATGGATTGGATCCGGCCCGCCAGTTCCGGCGCGCCGACCAGGATCAGTTCCAGCCCCGACTTCTGCAGCTTTTTCAAGACGCGCAACAACAAGCCGCAGCCGACCGGATCGACGCCGGTCACGCGCGTGAATTCGAGGCGCAGCGCCGGGTGGCTTTCGGCCAGCTTTTGCGCGCGCGCCAGCTGCTTGGTGATCTGAGCATCCAGCATGCCGGAAAAGGCGACGCTGGGCGTGGCCGCCGGCCGCGTGGTGGCCGGCTCCAGCGCCGGTACCTCAACCCAGGCCGGCGGCGAGGTTTCGAACTTCGCGGCGTAGGCGATCGACAGCGCGTCGAACTGCTCGCGGTCGGCGGTCAGCCGGTACAGGTCGAACAGCATGAACCAGGCGAGCGGCGCCGCCGAGCCGAGCGTCTCGTCCTGCAGCGCATCGCGCAGGATCTGGCCGGCCACCGCGGTCTGGCCGTTGGCGAACAGGATCGCCGCTTCTTCCAGCG
>JBATWJ010000488.1:0-4598 GCA_049672545.1 Burkholderiaceae bacterium | reverse complement strand
GGAGGCCGGGCAGACCTTGCTGCCGTCGCGCATCCCGTCCAACTTGGACCTGCTGACCAATGCACTCGGCGCCGCCATCGGCGCCGTCGCCGGCGTGCTGCTGACGCGGCCGTTCCTGGAACAGAGCCGGCTGCTGGAAGTGCGGCGCCGCTGGTTCGGCGGCGACGCCGGGCGCGGCCTGATCGTGCTGGCACTGTGGCCGCTGGCGCAGATCTACCCGCAGGGCTACCTGTTCGGCCACGGCCAGCTGAGCACCGTGCTGTCGGACTGGCTGACCGACTGGCTCGGTACGCCGCAGGACGTCGCCGAATTCCTGCGCGGCGGTGCCGAACCGGGCGTCGAGCAGTACTGGCTGGCGGAAACCATCATCACCGCCTGCGGCATGGCGGCCGCGGTGCTGGCGCTGGCGATCCTGTTGAAAAAGCAGACGCCGAAGAGCGCGCTGGCGCTGCTGCTGGTGATCGCCGCGCTGGCGGTGAAGTCGCTCGCCAGCGCGCTGTTGTTCGCGCCTCAAAATGCCTTCACCTGGCTGACGCCGGGCGCGGCCGGCGGCCTGTTGATCGGCGCACTGATGAGCGCCGGGCTGCTGAGCGCGCGGCCGCTGGCGCAAAGGCGGCTGGCGCTGGTCTGCGTCGCCACCGGCCTGGCGATCGTCAACCTGATGCCGTCCAACCCGTACTTCGTCGCCACGCTGCAGACCTGGGTCCAGGGCCGCTTCCTGAACTTCAACGGCGCCGCGCAATTCCTGTCGATCCTGTGGCCGTTCTTCCTGCTGTGGTTCCTGCTGCATCCGGCGCACCGCCGCAGGTCTGTGTCGCCCTGACCCACCGCCACATTCAGAAAAGAGCCCGTCCCCGACGAAACGCCGTGGGCGTGACACCGGTGGACTTCCTGAAGCAGCTGGAAAAGTGCTGGGCATGGCTGAAACCGCACTCGAGCCCGACTTCGGTCACGCTGCGCCACGGGTTGGCCAGCAATTGCTTGGCTTTGTCTATGCGCAGGCCCTGTACATAGCGCAGCGGCGTCTGGCCGAGGCTTTCCTGAAATGCGCGCAGGAAATGGCGTCGGCTTACGCCCGCCAGCGCCGCCAGTTCGTCGACCGTGATCGTGCGCGCCAAATTGGCATGGGCGAACTCCTGCAACCGCCGTACGGTGGAGCTCGGCAGTCCGCCCCGCCACGGCCGCACTTCGGGCGTGCCGCCGGCCATGCGTGCCAGCTGCGCCAGCGCCTGCATCGCCCAGCCCTCGGCGAACAGGTCGAAGATGCTGTCCGGCTGTACCGCCTCGCGGCACAGCAGCGGCAGGCTGCGCTGCAAGTCCTGGTGGCCGAAGGCGACCAGCGGCTGCTGGAAACGGCTTAGAAAATTCTCCGGGTACAGTTGCGGGTCGATGAACACGACCGTGTAATCGCAATAGGGATGCACGTCGAATTCGCCGCCAATGTCGCAGCTGGCCGGAAACAACGCAAAATTGGCGGCCGCCGACACCCTGGAATGCAAGGGTGCGCCGCCAAATTCCAGATGCAGCCGCTCGACGCCGCTGCGAAACCAGAAGAGTGCCAGCTTCGGCTGCCTGAAGCGCCAGGAAATCGGACCATCGGATTTCCGCCGCAACACCTCGACCCTGACCTTGCTGGTATCCGCCGCCGTCGACGACACCAGTTCGCCGCCGACGATGCGCACCGCATCCGTATCCAACCCACCCGGATTCATCGCCCCTCCACCATGCCACGCGGCGCCGGTTGCGCCTCGGCGTATGGTAATGCATCGCCCGGCCCTGTCCGGGCGGCAGGCAAAACGCGCGCTGAACGCGCGCATCCGGCAAGGAATCGAGGAGAACTACTTGGCCACGGCGCTGCACTTCGATGCCGACAGCGGCGGGAATGCCTTGTCGGCCGGAATCGTGCTGCGGACGTGGAAATAATCCCACGGCTCCTTCGACTCGGCTGGCGTCTTCACCTCCATCACATACATGTTATGCAGCATGCGGCCATCGGCGCGTACCGCACCGTTCGTCACGAACATGTCGTTGATCGGCAGCGCGTGCAACTGCTTCATCACGGCTGGCGCGGCGTCGGTGCCGGCGGCCTGCACCGCCTTCAGATAGCTCAGCACGGCCGAATAGGTGGCGGCGTGGATCATGTTCGGCATGCGCTTGTGCTGCGCCAGGAAGCGGCGGCTCCAGGCACGCGTCTGCTGGTTCAGATCCCAGTAAAAATCCTCGACCAGAAACATCCCCTGGGCCGTCTCCAGGCCGATCGCATGGATATCGGTGAAGGTGGTGCCGAGGCCGGCCAACGTCTGCTTGCCGCGCAGACCGTATTCGCCGGCGGCCTTGATCGCGTTGATCAGGTCGCCGCCGCCGTTGGCCAGGCCGATCACCTGCGCCTTCGAGCTTTGCGCCTGCAGCATGAAAGCAGAGAAGTCGGCGGCATTCAGCGGATGCTTGACCGAGCCGAGCACGCGGCCGCCGGCAGCCCGGATCGCCTCGCTCGCCTCCTGTTCCAGCGCGCGGCCGAGCGCATAGTCGACCGAGACGAAGTACCAGGTCTTCTTGCCCCGGGCCGCCAACGCCAGTGCCTGGCCGTTCGACAGCGAACGGGTATCCCAGCCGTAGTGCACGACGTTGTCCGGCGCGCAATCCTCGTTGGTCAGACGGGTGGTGCCGGCGCCCGACACCATCAGGATGCGGTTCTTGTCGACGGTGACCTTGGCGGCCGCCAGCGCCACCGCCGAATTGATCAAATCGGTCACCATGTCCACGCCCTCGGCGTCGTACCATTCGCGCACGCGCGACGCGCCGATATCGGCCTTGTTCTGGTGGTCGGCCGACACCAGGTCGATCTTGAAAGCCGGCTTGGCCTCGGCCTTGAAGTCATCGATCGCCATCTGCGCCGCCACTACCGAACCGACGCCGCCGACGTCGGAATAGACGCCGCTCATGTCGGTCAGCACGCCGATCTTGACGCCGCCATTCGAATACGCGCCGGCCTGCGCCAGAACCCCGCCGCATGCCAAGCCGAGCACCGCGCACAATGCCAGCTTGCCCACCCTGTTGCCGATCTGTCGTTGCATTCCTATCTCCTTGATTCAATCGGGTACGGCTGCCGCCGCATTTCGTCGCTAGAACGCGGTCCGCGCGCGCCCTTTCAGCGCCAGCATCGCGCGCGCCTCGTCCGGGCTGGCGATCTCCAGTCCCATGCCTTCGATCAGGCGGCGCACCGCCTGCACCTGCTGCGCATTCGATTCCGCCAGCCGCCCGGCGCCGAGCCACAGCGAGTCTTCCAATCCGACCCGGACATTGCCGCCGGCAGCGGCCGACAGGGCGGCAATCGGCAGCTGATGGCGCCCGACACCGAGCACCGACCAGCGGTAGCTGTCGCCAAACAGCCGATCGGCGGTGCGCTTCATGGTCATCACGTCGTCCGCGTGGGTGCCGATGCCGCCCAGCACACCGAAGACGCTTTGCACGAAGAACGGCGGCTTGACGATGCCGCGCTGGGCGAAATGGGCCAGGTTGTACAGATGGCCGACGTCGTAGCATTCGAACTCGAAGCGGGTGCCGCTCTCGGCACAGGCCGACAGGATGTATTCGATGTCGGCAAAGGAGTTGCGGAACACCCGGTCGCGCGAGCCTTCCAGATACGGCCGCTCCCAGTCGTGGCGGAATTCACGGAACCGTTCCAGCATCGGATACAGGCCGAAATTGATCGACCCCATGTTCAGCGACGCCAACTCCGGCTTGAAGCGCAGCGCCGGCGCCAGCCGCTCGTCCAGACTCATGGTCGGCGCACCGCCGGTGGTGAGGTTGACCACGCAGTCCGAACGCGCAGCGATCGCCTTCAGGATCGGCGCAAAGCGTTCGGGCGACTGGTCGGGCCGGCCGCTTTCGGGATCGCGCGCATGCAGGTGGACGACGGCGGCACCCGCCTCGGCGGCGCCGATCGCCGCTTCCGCGATCTGCTCGGCGCTGATCGGCAGATGCGGCGACATCGACGGCGTATGCACCGCGCCCGTGACGGCACAGGTGATGATGACCTTGGGGGATCGCATCGAAAGACCCGCTGTCAGACGCGCGGCGCTTCCGGCAGGCGCTCGCCGCCGCGCACCACGAATCTTGCCGGATACGTCTGTACCGCGACTTCCACGTTGTCTTCCGAGGTGCCGGTACAGCGGCTCCAAACGGCACTGACACCCTTGGCCAGCGCCAGCACCGCGGCGTCGCTGCGGCCATCGCGGATGTGGCAAAAAATCAGCGTGTCGGAGGTCGGCACGCCGGAGCGGTACGTGCTCTCCGCCGGCAGATCGTGAAACACGACGCTGATCAGGTCCAGCGGCGAGCGGATCGCCTCGCGCACGACATCGGTGGTTTCTTTCGCGATCCTGGCCTTGAGGTCGACATCAAGGCCGGCACGGCATTCGCACACGATGATGGGCATTGGGGGGTCTCCTTTGCGGCTGCAAGAAATAATGGAGCGCCCAGTGTGACCGAGGCAGCCGCCACGGGCTTCCTCAGGAGTGCCGAAACGTGCGGAAAAGTGCCGCGATCTGGATACCGCAAAACGGCGGCGCTGTGGGCAGCGGCTACAACCGCTGCCC
>JBATWJ010000487.1:0-2516 GCA_049672545.1 Burkholderiaceae bacterium | reverse complement strand
CGGCAGCGTCGCGATGGGATGGGCGGTCGGGCGCTGGCGCATGAAGTCGCTGCTGGCGCTGGTGTACGCCAGCCGCGCCGCCGCCGTGCTGCTGTTCCTGCTGGCGCCGAAGACCGGGCCGGTGGTGCTGCTGTTCGCCGGCTTCATGGGCCTGACCTTTTTGTCCACGGTGCCGCCGACCGCCGGGCTGGTGGCGAAATTCTTCGGCACCGGCAACATGGCGCTGCTGTTCGGGCTGGTGCTGCTGACGCACCAGGTCGGCGGCTTTCTCGGCGTCTGGCTCGGCGGCAAGGTGTTCGAGGCCAGTGGCAGCTACGACTGGCTGTGGTACATCGATATCGTGCTGGCGGTTGGCGCTGCGCTGATCCATTTGCCGATCCGCGAGGCGCCGCTGGCAACTGCGCGCGGCGTTGCCTGAGAAGCATGGGAGTATATGGGACTTAACAAGGATAGACTTCCGAATTTGAGCCTTATATAAGGGAGTATCCTTCACTGCCAACATTCCCTGGCTCGCCCGGGCAGTGGCCGCCATTGATTGGCAGCAAGGACGGCAGCACCGCTCCGAACTCGCGCAACGAGCTGTTGTCACATATGCATGTTGCCCGGCAAAAAGATCGCGGCCGTCACGGCCGCCGCCATCCTCGTCATCCTGGTCGCGATACCGGTGGCGTTGAGCCTGGTCGGCCTGAACTTCGCACGGCCGTGGATCGCCGACAAGGTGTCCGCCGCCACCGGCCGCAGCTTCGCGATCCACGGCGACCTAACGCTCGGCTGGCAGCAGCCGGCGATGCTGGAGAGCGGTTGGCGCCGGCTGCTGCCGTGGCCGCATTTGCGCGCCTACGACCTGGAGCTGGGCAATCCGCAGTGGGCCACCACCGGCCCGACCATGGCGCGCGTGCCGCAGGTCGATTTCATCCTCAACCCGTTCAAGCTGTTCGGCCATACCATCAGCGTGTCGTCGCTGGTGCTGACCGAGCCGCTGTTGAACCTGGAACTGGGCAAGGACGGCCAAGACAACTGGAGCTTCAAGAAGAGCGAGACGCCGTCGCGCTGGCAGTTCGTGCTGCAGGACCTGGCGCTGAACCAGGGCACGGTGCGGCTGGTCGATCCGGTCAAGAAGGCCGACGTCACCACCCGCATCGATACCGAGGGCGACGGCGGCATCGTCTGGAAGATCAGCGGCAAGCTGGATGAAGACCGGGTCACCGGCGAAGGCCGCGCCGGCGCGCTGCTGTCGCTGCAGCAGTCCGGCACCAAATACCCGGTACAGGCGAAACTGAAGGTCGGCCCGAGCGAGATCAGCGCCGACGGCACGCTGACCAATCCGCGCCACCTGAGCGAACTCGACATCCGGCTGAAGATCCTCGGCGCCAGCATGGCGCAGCTGTTTCCGTTCACCGGCCTGGTGCTGCCGGAGACGCCGCGCTTTTCCACCGAGGGCCGGTTGTTCGGCTCGCTGGCGCAGGACAACTTCCACCTGACCTATGAAAAATTCAGCGGCAAGGTCGGCTCCAGCGACATCAGCGGCACGCTCGAATACCTGCGCAACAAGCCGCGTCCGCTGCTGCGCGGCACGGTGGTGTCGAACCTGCTGCGGCTGAAGGATCTGGGCGCGCTGGTCGGCTCCGACAGCGCCGAGGACAAGAAAAAGCGCGGTGACGAAACCAAACAGCCGGCCGGCAAGGTGCTGCCGGTGGCGCGCCTGCGCACCGAGCGCTGGGACAAGATCGACACCGACGTCGAATTCACCGGCAAGAAGATCGTCCGCAGCGAAGACCTGCCGATCGACAATCTGCACACCAAGATCCGGCTCGACAACGGCACGCTGGCGCTGGCGCCGCTCGACTTCGGCGTCGCCGGCGGCCGCTTCACCACCGAGCTGCGGATCGAGGGCGGGCACGAGCCGGCGCGCGCGCGCATGAAGATCGCCGCGCGCGGGCTGAAGCTGTCGCGGCTGTTCCCGCAGGTGGAATCGATGCGCGCCAGCCTCGGCGAAGTGCACGGCAATGCCGAGCTGAGCGGCACCGGCAATTCGCTGGCGGCGCTGGCGGCATCATCCAACGGCGAAGTCAAGGCGCTGATCAGTCAGGGTACGGTCAGCAAGTTCATCCTGGAAGCGATGGGGCTGAACATCGGCAGCGTCATCGTCTCCAAGCTGTTCGGCGACCGCCAGGTGCAGCTGAACTGCATGGCGAGCGACTTTTCGGTCACCGACGGCCTGATGCAGACGCGATTGTTCGTGATCGACACCGACGACGCCGTCATCCGCGTCGACGGCAAGATCAATCTCGCGCAGGAAATGCTGGACTTGACCATCCATCCGGAAAGCAAGGGCTTGCGCATCATTTCATTGCGCTCGCCGCTGTACGTGAAGGGTACCTTTAAGAAACCCGACGTCGGCGTCGACAAGGGCGTGGTGGCGATGAAGGCGGGCGCCGCGGTGGCGCTCGGCGCGCTGGCGACGCCGCTGGCGGCGCTGGCAGCGCTGATCAATCCGGGGCCGGACGAACCAAGCC
>JBATWJ010000486.1:0-8908 GCA_049672545.1 Burkholderiaceae bacterium | reverse complement strand
GCCGACCACGCCGCCGATGCCGGTGCGGGTCGCCGCCACCGTCGCCAGCGGCGGCACGGCCGGCATCCGCCGGCCCCAGTGCAGGCGATAGGCGAACAGCAGTTCCTGGCCGGCCTGCGGCTTGTCGTCCGGGTTCCAGAAGCAGACGATGTTGTCGAAGGTTTCGTCGGCGGTCGGGATCTCGACCAGTTGCACCGCGCCCTTGCCCCAGCCGCCCTTCGGCTCGATCCAGGCGCTCGGACGCAGGTCGTAGAACACGCCGTCGTCCTGGTAATGGTCGAAATCGCGGTCGCGCTGCAACAGGCCGAAGCCGCGCGGGTTGTCATCCTGGTAGCTGTTGAAGCGCAATTGCGCCGGGTTGGTCAGCGGCCGCCAGATCCGTTCGCCGTTGCCGCGCCACAGCGCCAGGCCGTCGGAATCGTGGATTTCCGGCCGCCAGTCGTTGGCGGCGGCGATGTGGCGGTCGTTCTCGCCGTACTGGAACATGCTGGTCAGCGGTGCCACGCCGAGCCGCTCGATGGTCCGGCGCGGATACAGCGCGGCGTCGATGTCCATCACCAGCGTGGCGGCCGGCTGGATCTCGAAGCGATAGGCGCCGGCCACGCTGGGCGAATCGAGCAGCGCGTACACCACCAGCCGGCTTGAATCGGGCTGCGGCCGTTCCAGCCAGAAGGCGATGAAGCTGGGGAATTCCTCCGGCCGTTCCATGCCGCAGTCGATCGCCAGCCCGCGCGCCGACAGGCCGTACTGCCAGTCGGAGCCGACCGCGCGGAAATAGCTGGCGCCGAGAAACGCGGCGACGTCGCGCTCCAGGTCGGTGTGGAAATTCAGGCGGAAGCCGGCGAAGCCGAGGTTCTTCGGCAGCGTGCCGGCGTGCAGGCCGCTCTTGCCGTAGTCGAACATCGCCGAGTCGTAGGCCAGTTCGCGCGCCTGGCCGTCGCGTACTTCAAAAATCTGCACCGGCGACTTGAAGAACAGCCCGAGGTGGAAGAAACGCGCCTCGAAGCGCAGTTTTTCGCCGGCCCACAGCGCATGGCCGGGACGGTAGCGGATCGCCTGGTACTGGTCCCAGTCGAGCCGCTTCACGTCATCCGGGATGTGGCTTTCCGGCGCGCGGTACGGCTGCTGCGCGTATTGCCGCGCATAGCCCTTCAGCCAGGCATAGTCGAACCGGCGCGCTTCGCCCAGGAATTGCAAGGGGCTGGCGGCGTCGGCGGCGGCCAACAGCGGCGCGGCCGGGAAGCCGGCGGCGGCCAGCGCGGCGGATGCTTTCAAGAAATCACGGCGTTGCATGGGTTTCCTCATGTGGACGTTCGGCAGCGCGGCAAACGGCCGCCGTTGCCGCCGCCCAGCCGCGCACTGCAGGTGCAACAGTAGCAGCAGATGGCGCCGGCCCGCTTTGTCGCCGGGCAAGCCGGGCCGGAATGGCGGTTGCGGCAGTCCTTCGATCACATCCGAAGCCAGCCGCGATTCCGGCTGCGGCGTCGTGGCGGGGCGCCGAGAAGGCGCTGACGGCGGCTGGGCATGACAACATACTCCCAACTAAACCTACCCATACCGCACTAATTTTCTGCCGGATCGATACATACACCCAGACATGACATCGACATCGGCGGCGTGCGCCAAGCCGCGCAGCCGTTTCCGTTGCGGCGCAGCAAGAAAACCTGGCTCTCGGCTAGAATGCCGGTTCCCTTCCCTGAATCCATACGCCGCCGGCACCCGAAGACCGCGATGTCCCGACTTTCCACCGAACAGCTGACCGCCGAATGGGCGGAGCGGCTGCGCAGCTTTTCCGCCCCCGTGCGCGCCCACCTGCGGACCCTGGCCGAGACCCATCAGGAAACACTCGCCGACCGCTTCTACCAGCAGATGCTGGAAGACCCGGCCGCCTCCAAGCTGCTGTCGCACGAACAGGTGCAGACGCGGCTGCATGCGTCGATGCAGGGCTGGGTGGCCGGCGTGTTCGCCGGCGCGCCGGACGACGACCTGCAGCCGCTGATTGCGCGCCAGATGCAGATCGGCGACGTCCACGCGCGCATCGACGTGCCGATGCACCTGGTGCTGCGCGGCAGCAGCAGCCTGAAGGGCCGCTTCCATGAACTGCTGCAGGACGCCCCCGGCCCGCAGCCGCTGGAAGCCGCGCGCCTGATGCATACGCTGATCGACCAGGCGATGGAAATCATGAGCCATGCCTACGCCAACGCGCACGACCGCAATGCGCGCGCGGCCGAAGCCTACCGGCTGTTCTCGGTGGTGCAGGACGTCGCCACCGAGCGCGAGCGCCAGCGCGCCACGCTGCTGGACTGGGAAAACCACCTGATGTTCGAACTGGCGGTCGGCCAGCGCGCGGCGCACCTGCCGCGGCTCGGCTCGGACGAGTTCGGGCTGTGGTTCCGGCACAAGGGCGCGCACGCGTTCCAGGGCGCCACCGAAACCGAGCAGATCCTGCAGGCGATCGAGCAGATCGACGGCGTGCTGCTGCCGGCCTTCGACCTGCCGGCAGCGCCCGGCGAGGACACCCGCGTGCAGCGGCTGCGCGAACTGCGCGAGCAGACGCGCGTGATCGGCTTCCACCTGGATGCGCTGTTCCAGCAGAACAGCGAACTGGAAGCCGGGCGCGACGTGCTGACGCGCCTGCTGAACCGCAAGTTCCTGCCGGTGGTGCTGAAGAAGGAAGTCAGTTATGCGCGCCAGCGCGGCAGCAGCTTCGCGCTGCTGGCGATCGACATCGACCATTTCAAGCAGGTCAACGACACCTGGGGCCACGAGGCCGGCGACATGGTGCTGCAGCAGGTGGCGGTGCTGCTGACCAATTCCAGCCGCGGCGGCGACTACATCTTCCGGCTCGGCGGCGAGGAATTCCTGCTGCTGTTGGTCGACGTCGACCGCCAGCGCGCGCTGCAGGCGGCGGAAAAGCTGCGCGCCCAGGTCGCCGCCGAAACCCTGCGCCTGCCGCAGGAGCGCAGCCTGTCGGTGACGATCAGCATCGGCGTGGCGCTGTACGGCGGCCACCCCGACTACAAGCTGATGCTGCGCGGCGCCGACGACGCGCTGTACCGCGCCAAGCAGGACGGACGCAACCGGGTGGTGCTGGCGGCGGAATAAACGGCGCCCAGGACATTTTCATACTGACCCGGGTATTTTCAAAGCCGCGCGCAAATACTGCGGGATAAGCCGGTTTTCAGGCATACTCCCGCAAGACCACGGATCTGCAAGGCCGGGCGGCCGTTACGCCGGCTGCATCCGCGGCGCGTTCCACGGCGCCACCTTCGGCAGCAGCATCATGCCGGGCAGCGCCAGCGCGAAGCAGATCAGGAAGAAGTTGAACCAGCCGGTGACGTCGACGATGTAGCCGACCGACGAATTGATGAAGGTGCGCGGCACCGCCGCCAGGCTGGTGAACAGCGCGTACTGGGTCGCGGTGTAGCGCGGATCGGTGGTGGTGGCGATGAAGGCGACGAAGGCGGCGGTGCCGACGCCGACGCCGAACGCCTCGAAGCCGATCACCAGCGCCAGCACCAGCGGATCGGCGCCGGCCTCGGCCAGCCAGGCGAAGCCGAGGATCGCCACCGCCTGCACCACGCCGAAGATCCACAGCCCGCGGTTGATGCCGATCTTGACCATCCAGATGCCACCCAACAGGCCGCCGACCAGCGCCGCCCAGAAGCCGGTGGTCTTGGCGATGACGCCGATCTGCGTCATCGAAAAGCCGACGTCCAGATAGAACTTGGTGGCCAGCGCGGTGGCCATCGAATCGCCGAGCTTGTACAGGAAGATGAAGCCGAGGATCCACAGCGCGTTGGCCCAGCCGCCGCGGTCGATGAATTCGCGAAACGGCAGCACCACCGCCTCGCGCAGGTTCTTCGGCGGCGAACCATAGACCTTCGGCTCTTCGATCAGCAGCGTACAGACCAGTCCCGGCAGCATGAACGCGGCGGTGATCCAGAACACCAGCGACCACGGCATCAGGTCGGCCAGGATCAGCGACAGCGCGCCCGGCACCATGCCGGCCACGCGGTAGGCGTTGACGTGCACCGCGCTGCCCAGCCCCTGCTCGTTGTCCGGCAGCAGTTCGCGCCGGTAGGCGTCGATCACGATGTCCTGGCTGGCCGACAGGAAGGCCACCACCGCCGCCACCGTCGCGATCAGCCCGACCTGGGTCTGCGGATCGAGCATGCCCATGCCGCCGATGCCGAGAAACAGCAGCGTCTGTGTCAGCGCCATCCAGCCGCGCCGCCGTCCGAGCGAGCCGAAGTGGTAGCGGTCCATCAGCGGCGACCACAGGAATTTCCAGGTGTACGGAAACATCACCAGTGCGAACAGCCCGAGCGCCTTGACGTTCAGGCCGGATTTGGCCAGCCAGGCCTGCAGCAGCGACAGCAGGATGAACAGCGGCAGCCCCGAGGTGAAGCCGAGGAAGACGCAGATCAGCATGCGTCGGTTCAGGTAGTTTTGCAGCGGCATGGGGCCCTTGCGGCGGGTCAGGAGGAGTCGGAGAAAACGGAAGGCGGGCCTACTTTTTCTTCAGGCGGAACACCGCCAGGCTGCCGCGCCAGTTGGGCAGAAACGCCACCGGCCGGCCGTCGTCCAGCGCCACCCGCTCCAGCACGTCGAGGCCGACCTCGTTGGCCAGCTGCTCGAAGTCGGGAATCGTCGCGCAGCGCACGTTCGGCGTGTCGTACCACTGGTAGGGCAGCGATTTCGACACCGGCATCCGTCCGCGCCACAGCGCCACGCGGTGCGGCCAGTAGCCGAAGTTCGGGAACGACACGATCGCCTCGCGGCCGACGCGCGCGATGTCGCGCAGCGTGCCTTCGACGTCCATCATCATCTGCAGCGCCGACAGGCACAGCACGCTGTCGAAGGCATCGTCGGCGAACAGCCGCAGCCCGGCCTGCAGATCCTGCTGGATCACCGCGACGCCGCGCGCGATGCACAGCGGGATCTTGTCGTCGGCGATCTCGACGCCGTAGCCGGCGCAGCCCTTGTCGCTCTGCAGGTAGTCCAGCATGACGCCGTCGCCGCAGCCGAGGTCGAGCACCTGCGCGCCGGGCGCGACCCAATGCGCGATGAAGGCCAGGTCGGGGCGCAACACGCTCAGTTGCTGAAAGTTCATGCCGCCTCCGTCGCCAGCTGCCGCCAGATGCGGTCGTAGTATTCGCGCACCGCCGCGTGATAGCGGGCGTCGTCCAGCAGGAAGGCGTCGTGGCCGTGCGGCGCGTCGATTTCGGCATAGGCGACGCGGCGCCGGTTGGCCACCAGCGCCCGCACCATTTCCTGGCTGCGCGCCGGCGAGAAGCGCCAGTCGGTGGAAAACGACACCAGCAGGAAGTCGGCGCGCGTCGCCGCGAAGGACTTGGCCAGATCGCCATCATGCGCGCGCGCCGGGTCGAAATAGTCGAGCGCCTTGGTGATCAGCAGATAGGTGTTGGCGTCGAAATACTCGGAGAATTTCTCGCCCTGGTAGCGCAGGTACGATTCGATCTCGAAGTCGACACCGAAGCCGAACTGGTAGCCGCCGTTGCGCAGGTCGCGGCCGAATTTTTCCGCCATGTCGTCGTTCGACAGGTAGGTGATGTGGCCGATCATGCGCGCTACCCGCAGGCCGTTCTTCGGCACCACGCCGTGCGCGTAGTAGTCGCCGCCGTGGAAATCCGGATCGGACAGGATCGCCTGCCGGGCGACGTCGTTGAAGGCGATGTTCTGCGCCGACAGCTTTGGCGTCGACGCGATCACCACGCAATGCCGCAGCCGCTCCGGGTACAGCAGGCTCCACGCCAGCGCCTGCATGCCGCCGAGCGAGCCGCCCATCACCGCCGCCCAGCAGTCGATGCCGAGCGCGTCGGCCAGCCGCGCCTGCGCGTGCACCCAGTCTTCCACCGTCACCACCGGGAAGCCGGCGCCGTACGGGCGGCCGGTGGCCGGATCGGCGTGCATCGGCCCGGTCGAGCCGAAGCAGGAACCGAGGTTGTTGACGCCGATGACGAAGAAGCGGTCGGTATCGACCGGCTTGCCGGGACCGACCATGTTGTCCCACCAGCCGGCACTCTTCGGCTGGCCCTCGTAACTGCCGGCGACGTGGTGCGACGCGTTCAGCGCGTGGCACACCAGCACCGCGTTGCTGCGCGCCGCGTTCAGCGTGCCGTAGGTTTCATACACCAGCGTATAGTCGGCGATCGACGCGCCGCTCTGCAGCGGCAGCGGCGCCGGAAAACGCATGGACTGGGGCGAGACGATTCCGATGGACATACTTTCCCGATGAGCCGGAACGGCATTGCGGCGGGGTCTTGCTTGAATTGAAAAAGCCCGACAGCGTTCCGCTGGTCGGGCCGGGCGATGCCTGCGCTTCAAGCACGCTTTAGCCGTATTTATCAGAGCGCCCGCAAGCTGAGGTCAAATCGGCGCAAGGCGTAAGAATAACCAGTTCGCCGGGGAGCGTCAAACCGGCGCGGCCGGCCGGAGCGGATTCGGTCTGACCGGCTGGTCGAGGCCGAGGCGGATTGCCCCCGGCACGGCGGCCGGCATCGGCGAGTCAGGCCAGGACGAATCTGCGCTAGAGCGCCGCCAGCGCGCCGAGCGCGTCGCCGAGCGCGTCCGGCTCGTGCGCGCGCAGGATCTTGCGCACCTGCGGCGCCAGCAAGGTCAGGTCGCTGTTGAGGACTTCCTGCTTGACCGCCAGCAGCTGCGACGGGTGCATCGAGAATTCCAGCAGCCCCATGCCCAGCAGCAGCCGCGTCATGCGCGTGTCGCCGGCCATCTCGCCGCACAGCGAGACCGGGATGCCGGCCTTCCGGCCGGTGCCGATCACCTGCGCCAGCAGGTGCAGGATGGCCGGGTGCAGCGGGTCGTACAGGTGCGCGACCTCGTGGTCGACGCGGTCGACCGCCAGCGTGTACTGGATCAGGTCATTGGTGCCGATCGACAGGAAATCCAGGCGCTTGACGAACAGCGGCAGCGCCAGCGCCGCCGCCGGCACCTCGATCATCGCGCCGACCGGCAGCAGCGGGTCGAACTTCTGGCCGAGTTCGCGCAGCTGGTTCTTGGCGTGCTCGATCATCGCCAGCGCCTGGTCGATCTCGAACGCGTGCGCCAGCATCGGGATCAAGAGCTTGACCGGGCCGAACGCCGACGCGCGCAGGATCGCCCGCAGCTGCGCCTGAAAGATGTGCGGCTCGGCCAGGCAGTAGCGGATCGCGCGCAGGCCCAGCGCCGGGTTCATCGCGGTGTGTTCGGCGGTGTCGAGCGGCTTGTCGGCGCCGATGTCGATGCTGCGGATCGTCACCGGCCGCCCCTTCATCGCCAGCACCGCGCGGCGGTAGGCCTCGAACTGCTCGTCCTCGCCGGGCAGCTTGTGGGCGTGGCTGATGCGGCCCATGAACAGGAACTCGGAGCGGAACAGGCCGACGCCGGCGGCGCCCGCCTCCATCGCCGCCGCGCAGTCGTCCGGCAGCTCGATGTTGGCCAACAGCGCGATCGGCGTGCCGTCGCGGGTGACGGCCGGGGTCTTCTTCAGCTTGCCGAGCTTCTTGCGCACGCGCAGCAGGCGCGCCTGCCACTCGCGGTACTGCTCCAGCACCAGCGGCGGCGGCTCGACGATGACGACGCCGGCGTCGCCGTCGATGATCAGCCAGTCGCCCTGCCGGATCAGCGCCGATGCGTGATCCATGCCGACCGCGGCCGGGATGTCGAGGCTGCGGGCGACGATCGCGGTGTGCGAATTCTGGCCGCCGAGGTCGGTGACGAAGCCGGCGAAGGCGCGCTCGCGGAACTGCAGCATGTCGGCCGGCGAAATGTCGTGCGCGACCACGATCACCGGCGCGTCGGCGTCGTCGCCGTCGCCCTTGTGCGGCAGCGGGTGGGCGCTGCCGATCAGCACTTTCAGCACCCGCTCGCCGACCTGCTGGATGTCGACCTTGCGTTCGCGCAGGTAGGTGTCCTCGATTTCCTCAAATTGCGCCGACAGCTCGTCGATCTGCGTCTGCAGCGCCCACTCGGCGTTGTAGCGGCGGCTGCGGATGATGTTCATCGTCGATTCCGCCACCATCGGATCGGACAGGATCAGCGCGTGGACGTCGATGAAGGCGGCCAGCTCGGCCGGCGAATCCGGCGGCAGCGCCTTCCAGATCGTCTGCAATTCCTTCTGCACGGCAGTGATCGCCGCCCGCAGCCGCTGCACCTCGGCCTCGACCTGGTCTTCCGCCACCAGATGATGCTTGACCTCGTGCGCCGCCCGCGTCAGCAGATGGGCGCGGCCGATGGCGATGCCGCGCGAGACCGGGATGCCGTGGAGCGTGAAGGATGCCATCGAGTTCAATCGGTTGCGGCGCCGGCCCCGGCGCTCATTCATTCGGTTTCGTCAAACTTCCTTGCAATCAGCTCCGTCAGCGCCGCGGCGCACTCGGCTTCATCGACACCGCAGGCTTCCAGCGTCACCTTCGAGCCGCGCCCGGCGGCCAGCATCATCACGCCCATGATCGACTTGGCGTTGACCCGCTTCTGGTTGCGCGCGATCCAGACTTCACTCTGGAACTTGCCGGCCAGCTGGGTCAGCTTGGCCGACGCGCGCGCGTGCAGGCCCAGTTTGTTGATGATTTCGACTTCTTTCTGAATCATATTTTAATTTTTCTGCCATGAGGCCGGAAAGCGGCGCCGGCCCACCGCCTCAATTGATCGCCAGCCGGATGCGGCGGTCGACCCGCACCGCGCCGGCCTGGCCGCCAGCGACCGCCATTTCGGCCGCCACCTCCAGCGTGTCGGTACGGTAAGTGAGCGCGCGCAGCAGCATCGGCAGGCTCAGTCCCGCGACCACCTCGACCCGGCCGGCCAGCGCGATGCCGCTGCAGCAATTGGAGGGCGTGCCGCCCATGATGTCGGTCAGCACCAGCACGCCGGTGCCGTCGTCCAGGCG
>JBATWJ010000485.1:0-1845 GCA_049672545.1 Burkholderiaceae bacterium | reverse complement strand
CGCCGGGCCACCCGCGGCGCAGCTTTCGGCTACACTCGTTTTCCGTCCATTTCCGCCTGCCATGATGCTGACCGCCAATCGCCCGCCCTCGCTCGCCACCGTGCTGCTCGCCAGCGGCGCGGTCCTGACCCTCGCCATGGGCGTGCGCCACGGCTTCGGCTTCTGGCTGCAGCCGATTTCGCAGGCGCACGGCTGGACCCGCGAAACCTATTCGCTGGCGATGGCGCTGCAGAACCTGATGTGGGGCGCGCTCGGACCGTTCGCCGGTATGGCCGCCGACCGCTTCGGCACCGCGCGCGTGGTGATCGTCGGCGCTCTGCTGTACATGGCGGGCCTGCTGTGGATGGCGCTGGTCGACGCGCCGGCGCTGTTCGTGATCGGCTCCGGCATCCTGATCGGCGGCGCGCTGGCCTGCACCGCGTTCGGTGCGATCGCCGGCATCGTCGGCCGCAGCGCGCCGGAAGCCAAGCGCTCGTGGGCGTTCGGCATCTCGGCGGCGGCCGGCTCGTTCGGCCAGTTCCTGATGATGCCGGTCGAGCAGCAACTGATTTCGCTGTCCGGCTGGCAGAACGCCTTCTTCATCCTGGCGGCGCTGGTGGTGCTGGTGATGGTGCCGATGGCGTTCCGGCTGCGCGAACCGCGCCCGGCCAAGGCGCAGGGGCCACAGCAGAGCATCTGGCAGGCGACCCGCGAAGCCTTCGGTCACCGGCCGTTCCTGCTGCTCTTGTCCGGCTATTTCGTCTGCGGCTTCCAGGTGGTGTTCATCGGCGTCCACCTGCCGGCCTACCTGAAGGACAAGGGCATCATCGATCCGAACGTCGCGGTGATCGCGCTGGCGCTGATCGGCCTGTTCAACATCTTCGGCTCCTACTACGCCGGCAAGCTCGGCGGCCTGCTGCCGAAGCGCTACCTGCTGGCGGCGATCTACCTGGGTCGCTCGGCCTTCATCGCGCTGTTCCTGCTGGCGCCGCTGACGCCGCTGTCGACCTATCTGTTCGCGGCCGCCCTCGGCTTCCTGTGGCTGTCGACGGTGCCGCTGACCAACGGCGTGATCGCCGGCATCTTCGGCGTCAAGAACCTGTCGATGCTGTCCGGCTTCGTGTTCTTCTCGCACCAGGTCGGCAGCTTCCTCGGCGTCTGGCTGGGCGGCTACCTGTACGCACGCCAGGGCAACTACGACGTGGTGTGGGGCATCGTGATGGCTCTCGGCGTGTTCGCGGCGCTGATCAACCTGCCGATCAACGAAAAGGCGATCGCGCGCAGCCGGGCGGTGCCGGCATGATGCGGCGGCCGCTCCTTGCGCGCCTGCTGCTCGGCGCAGGCGGCGCGGCGGTACTGGCGCTGGTGTTCGTCGGCTACCTGCGGCCGTCGTTCATCGTCGATCTGGCCAACCGCATCTATCTGTGCTTTTAGAGCGGATTCGGCCTGACCTGACTTGCCGATGCCGGCCGCCTTGCCACCGGCACGGCGTTGCGCCTCCTTGCCGTAGCCCCGCTACGGCGCGTCCGCCGTCTCCCACATTCCCTCTCCACACAAGTGAAGAGGGATGCAATTTGCTCCCTTCTCCCGCTTTGCGGGAGAAGGGTCGGGGAAGAGGGCTTGTGCCTTGTGCCAGAGGCAATCCGCCTCGGCTTCGACAAGCCAGTCAGACCGAATCGGCTCTAGTCACCCAGAATCGTTACCACCACCTGCCGCCGCTGCGGCTCGGCGCGGTGTTCCCACAGAAAGACGCCCTGCCAGGTGCCGAGCAGCAGGCGGCCGGCGCCGATCGGCACCGTCAGGCCGGTGTCGCTCAGCACGCTGCGCGCATGCGCGGCCATGTCGTCCGGCCCTTCCAGGTCGTGG
>JBATWJ010000484.1:0-13423 GCA_049672545.1 Burkholderiaceae bacterium | reverse complement strand
CGCTCCTGCGCCGCGGCAGGCATGCGCAGGGCCGACTGCACCATGCGCCGCAGCTGATCGAGCGCCACCGGCTTCGACAGATAGTCGAAAGCGCCCGCCTTCAGCGCGGCCACCGCATTGTCGGCGCTGCCGAACGCGGTGATCACCGCAATCGGTGTGTGCGTGCGGCGGCCGGCCACCTCGCCGACGAGCTCGATTCCCTGGCCGTCCGGCAGCCGCATGTCGGTCAGAACCAGCGCGTAATCGTGCTGCTCCAGGCAGCGCCGCGCGGCGCCGAGCGAGGCGACACTGTCGACGTCCAGCCCCATTTTGACCAGCGTGATCTCGAGTAGCTCGCGCAAGTCCGCTTCATCGTCGATTACCAGTACGCGCGGCGCAGTCATTGAGGCATTTTCAGGTAGAGAAAAAAGTCAGGCCGCGGCCGCGGCGAAAGTGATCACGAAGCGCCCGCTGGCCCGTTCCGGTGCCTCGCCCGGACCGGCAAGCCGGTATTCGTAGTCGAGCAAGGCACCGTTATTCAAGCACAATTCACGCGCCAGGTAGAGCCCGAGCCCGGTTCCCTTGCTGGAAGTCGTGTAGAACGGCTCGAACAGATGCGCGCGGACTTCCGGCGTCATCGGCGCGCCGTCGTCCTGCACATGCAACTCCAGGTGGCCGGAAGCGCCAGTGACGGCGAAGACGCGGATACTGCCGGGGCCGCCGCTGGCGTAGCGCAACGCATTTCCGAGCAGATTGACCAGCACTTCGCGCAGATGCAACGGATCGAACCACGCGTCGCCGTTGTCGACCTCCAATGCGATCAGGCCAGGCGCCAGCGCATGGCTTTCGCAGAATTCTTCCAGAATCTGGCGCGACAGCGACGCCAGCGGCAGCGGTGCGTCCTGCGGCTGGGCCTTGCGCGACAGCTTCAGGATATCTTCGATCATTCGGTTCATGCGCGCCACGTTGTCGCCGACGATGCGCAGCAGGCGGCGCTCGGCGGGACCGGTCGCGTCTTCTTCAAGCAGGGTGGCGGCATGGCCAATCGCCGACAGCGGATTGCGCACTTCGTGCGCGATGCTGGCGGTCAGGCGCCCCATCGAAGCCAGCTTCAGCTGCTGCGCGCGACTCTCGATTTCCGTCACATCCTGCAGGAACACCACGCTGCGGCGCGGCGCGGCGCGGCCGGTCTCGACCTGCGCGAAGCGCAGCTTCAGGTGCACCGTCACTTCGCGGCGCCGGCCCCAGACTGTGGTCGCGCCGAGCAGCGTCGCCCCGCCCGGCTTGACGTTGACGAACACCGGCGCGTTGCTGGCGCCGCCGGTCTGCGCGCATTTGGCCAGCCAGGTGGAAAAGGCTTCCATGATCGGCCGCAGGCCGCCGACCTCCTTCAGCCGGATGCGGGTCTTGCTGGCCGACAGCGACAGCCCCAGCATCCGTTCTGCTGCCGGATTGGCGGTGTAAATGGTACCGTCGGAACCGAGCACCAGGATGCCGTCGCCCATGTCGGCGATCACCAGGCGGTTGATCGCCTGCTGTACCTGCAAGTCCTGGCCACGCTGGGCGGCCAGCAATTCTTGCTTGATCAGGCGCGCCGCCAGCCGGTTAATCACGATGACTGCGGCAAAGAAGGCGGCGCCGTACAAGCCGGCCTGCACCGTCGATACCTCGGGCACCGAGCGCAACAACTGGTAACCGGCCTCCGCCAGCAGCAGCAGGGTGACCGTGGAGACGAAGAACAGCGCCAGCGGCAACGCGGTCAGAACCGCCGCCCCCGCCAGCGGGAACAGGAACAGGATCGCAAGACCACTGTGGGCACCGCCGGCGCCAACATACAGCAGCGCGATGACGCCGATGTCGAGCGCCACCTGGGTCGTCAGCTGCAGCGTGAAACGGCGGCGCCAGAAAGCCGCCAGCATCGCAAATGCGATCGCCAGCAGCAGATAGGCGGCGCAGAGCTGGCGGTAGAACGGCGTCTGGGCCGCCCACCACTCCCGCTTCAGATCCAGACTCAGATACCCCAGCAGCACCAGCGCGATGACGATGCGCGTGATGTTGAACGTCTGCAGCGTGCGCCAGAAGGTTTCACGGCGTCCCGGCACCGGCACATGGACGGCGCGCTTCATGCGTCAGCGGCCGCCATGCTGCAGGCGGTGCGCCTCGCTGCAAAAGGCTCGGCCGGCAGCGTCCCGCAATGCCTCCGACGCCGGCAAATGCACCCCGCACTGCGCGCATTCCAGCATCGACTCTGCCTTGTCTTCGGGAGATGCCGGGCGCGGCGCCGGCGGCGCCTTCTTGCCGCGCGTCAGCCACATCACGAACAGCGCCGCGATCGCCAGCCAGAGCAGGAATTTCATATCACCCCCCGGTGCAGCACGACTTCCAGCACGAATCGGCTGCCGACATAGGCCAGCAGCAAGGTGGCGAACCCGACCAGTGTGAAGCTGAGCGCGGTGCGGCCGCGCCAGCCGCGCCATTTGCGGCCGGCCAGCAGCAAGCCGAACAAGGCCCAGGACAGCATGCTGAAAATGTTCTTGTGGTCCCACTTGAACGGGGTACCGAACAGTTGCTCGGAAAACAGCACGCCGGACAATACCGTCAGCGTCAGCAGCGCGAAGCCGAAGGCGATCAGCCGAAACAGCAGCTTTTCCATCGTCAGCAAGGCCGGCAGCCGATCCAGCGCCGCGTTCAGCCAGCCGCCCTGCGCAATTCCCGGGCGCGCATGCAGTCGGGATTCCTGCAGCGCCATCAGCACCGCGTGGAAGGCGGCGATGGTCAGCGTACTGTAGGCGAGGATGGAAATGGCGATGTGCCAAGCGAACAGCGACGAGCGGCCTTCGAGCGACACCACACTGCCCGTGAACAGCGCCGGCAGCAGCACCGCCACCGCCGCGCACGGCAGCACCATGATGCGCAAGCCGTCCAACGTGAAATTGCGATTTTCCAGCCAGTAGGCTGCCACTGAAATCCACAGCGTGGCCGACAGCATCACGGCAAAGCCGATACGCAGTGTATCTGCCGTCAGCATATCGGCCCACAGTGCGCCGCCGTGCAGCAACCAGCCCGCCACGGTCCCGGCCGAAATCGCACCGCGCAGGCGCGACGGCAAAAACGTGCAGACCACGTACAGCACGGCAGCCAGGATGAAAAAGAGGGTGAGCATCGCACAATGCCAGCAGCTGATCGAACGATCCAGTTTACACTAAGCCGGCTGCGCTACTAGCCGGCAAGGGGCCGCCGCCCGCCGTTATTCCGGCGCCCGGCCGGTGCCCAATTGGTGCTTCTTCAGCTTGTCGTACAGTGTCTTGCGCGGCACCCCTAGCCGATCGGCGGTAGCCGCCACATTGCCATCCTGCTCCGCCAGCGCCTGCGCGATCAACGCCCGCTCGTAGGCGTCCACTTGGTGCGGCAGTGAAACCGGGCCGGCGGCGTCGGCCTCCGCCGCGCCCGGGATGCCGTCGATCACGCCCAGCACCAGGCGGTCGGCGAAATTGCGCAGTTCGCGCACGTTTCCTGGCCACTCGCGTGCGCGCCACTGCGCCATCTGGGCGGGCGTCCATTGCGGCACCGGCCGCTGGTAGCGCAGCGCCGCTCCCTGTACGAAGTACGCCAGCAGCAGCGGGATGTCCTCGCGGCGCTCGGCCAGGCGCGGCAAATCGATGCTGACCACGCCGATCCGGTAATACAGATCTTCCCGGAATGTTCCCTGCGCGCTCATCTGCAGCAAGTCCGCCTTGCTGGCGGCGATCACGCGACAATCGACCGTCACCGGATCGTTGCCGCCCAACCGCTCCAGCCGCCGCTCCTGCAGCACGCGCAACAGCTTCACCTGCAGCGTCAGTGGCATGCTTTCGATTTCGTCGAGGAATACGGTGCCGCCGTTCGCGTATTCGAGCTTGCCGATGCGCCGCTTTTGCGCGCTGGTGAAGGCGCCGGCTTCATGGCCGAAGATTTCGCTTTCGAACACCGATTCCGGCAGCGCGCCGCAATTGATCGCGACGAACGGCCCCTTGCGACCGCTGGCGGCATGCAGTTGCCGCGCCACCACTTCCTTGCCAGCCCCGGTCTGGCCGTTGATCAGGATATCGGCCGGGGTTGGACCGAGCGCCTGGATCAGCGCGCGCACCCGTTCTATCGCGGCCGACTGGCCGATCAGCGGCGGCGCGTCGCTGGCGGCCAGCCAGGCCGCCTTCAGGCGCCGGTTTTCCAGCACCAGCCGCCGCTTTTCCTGCGCCCGCCGTACCGTTTCCAGCAGGCGCTCGGCGGCGAACGGCTTTTCGATGAAGTCATAGGCGCCGCGCCGCATCGCGTCGACCGCCATGCCGACGTCGCCATGGCCGGTCACCAGGATCACCGGCAGGTCGGCATCCAGCGCCGCCACCTGGTCCAGCAATTGCAGGCCGCAGCGCCCCGGTAGCCGCACATCGGTCACCAGAATGCCGCCGAAATCGGCCCGCAGCCACGGCCCTGCACGTTCTGCGCTGTCGCAGGCATGTACCCTGAAGCCGCCCAACTCGAGCGTCTGCGCGGTCGCCATGCGCACCGCCTGTTCATCCTCCACCAGCACTACTTCCTGCATCGCGTCAAGATCCGGCACGCTATCCTCCCTGTTGCAGGGCGCCATCATGCCGCAGCGGCAGCCGCATCACGAATTCGGCGCCCCCTTCCGGCCGATTGTGCGCGCCCAATTGTCCATCCATCGCCTGCACGATCGACGACGAGATCGCCAGCCCCAGGCCGAGCCCCTGGCCCGGCGGCTTGGTGGTGAAGAACGGCTCGAACAGGCGCTCTGCTGCATTCTGCTCGATGCCGGGGCCGGAATCGCGAATGCGCACCACCGCCTGCCCTCCCTCGCGCTGCAACAACGCGCTGACCTGGCGCCGCGGCGCGCCGTCGACGGCGTCCAGCGCGTTACGCAACAGGTTGATCAGCACCTGCTCGGTGCGCACCGGATCGCCGGTAACCTGCAAGGGCTCGCGCACGTCGATTTCCAGTTCCACCTGGCGGCGCCGGAAATCGCCGCCCAGCAGCATCGCCGACTCGCGGATCGACTGCGCCAGATCGACCGTCGCCACGGCATCGTGGCTCTTGCGCGCGAAGCCCTTCAGTTGGCCGATGATCGCGCCCATGCGCGCGGCAGCGGCGCTGATATGCGCCAAATTGTCGCCGGCCTGGGCCGGCTGCCCGCGCGTCAGGAAGGTGACGGCGTTGTCGGCGAAGGCGCGGATCGCGGCCAGCGGCTGGCTCAACTCGTGCGTGATGCCGGCCGCCATCTGCCCCAGCGTCGCCAGCTTGCCGGCCTGCACCAGTTCGTTCTGGGTCGAGCGCAACAGGTGCTCGGTCTGTTGCAGCTTCTGGTATTTGCTTTCGAGATCATGGTTGGCCGCCCGCAATTCCTGCGTGCGCTGGGCGATCGCCTGGTCCAGCTCTTCGGCCGCCCGCTGCAGCGCGCGGCGCGACGCCAGGCGCTCTTCCAGGCGACGCCGACGCTGGTAGATCGCCCACGAAGACAGCACGATGACCGCCAGCACCAAGGCCGCCGCCAGCGCCGAGTAACTGGCCGTGCGCAGGATCCGGTTCTGCGCCGGGAACAGCATCACCTGCCAGCCGAGACGGCCGACCCGCTTGGCCACGTAATCGCCGAAACCGGCGCGCTGCGCCTTCGGCAGCGCGACGACCGGCTGGATCGTCTGCCCGGCATACTGGAAGGTGCCGGTCACGTAATGCCGCTCCTGCTCACTCAGGGTATGCAGACTGCGATAGCGCCAGCCGTCGCGGTTGCTGAGAAAAATGACGCCCAGATGATCGACCAGCGCCAGCGGTTCCTCGCTGCGGCTCCAGGTGTGCTCGAACTCGGACAGACTGATCTTGACTGCGATTACGCCGATCGGCTCCTGCCCGGGCGCGCCGTTCGGATAGACCGGCTGCGCGATGAAATAGCCAGGCTCGCCGGTGGTGCTGCCGATGCCGTAGAAGCGCCCGGCACGGCCTTCCAGCGCATCGCGAAAATAGGGCCGGAAGCCGAAGTTCTTGCCGACGAAGGTGAGCGGCTCGTCCCAGTTGCTGGCCACCAGCGTGTCGCCGCTGCGGTCCATCAGATAAATGGCGCTGACCTTGGCCTGGCGCTGGATGGTCTGCAGGGTCAGGTTCAGCCGCTGCAGCGCCTCTCGGTCCTGCGGCGCCCCGAGCACCTCCCTCAGCGCCGGATGGAAGGCCAGCGCAAACGGTAGCGTCTCGAATTTTTCCAGCACCGATTCGAGATCGAGCGCGATGATCTGCAGTTGGCGGTCGCCGGCGGCGCGCACCTCGCGCTCGGCCTTGCCGGCAGCGACCACGAACACGGCCAGCACGATCGCCGCCGCGCATGCCAGCGCCAGGCTGGGGAGGCCGATCCGTTTCAGGTATTTCATCCGCTGTTCCAGGCAAACCCGCGAAGGGCGGTTGGCGATGCGTATCGGTGCCGCGGTCGTCATATTACCTGCCGTTATGGATGCAGAGAAACAACATCGTGCGCTTAGCGTATCAGGCGGCCATTCCTGCCGATCATCGACAGCTCGACGAATTCGCTGCCGGTATGATCGGCTGGACCATAGTCGACCAGCACCCCACCCAGATCGCTCTTGTGGATCGATTCCAGCGCCTGGATGAAACCGGCGCGCGTCGGTTTCGGCCCGGCCCGCAGCAGGCCGGCCACCAGCACCTTGGCGGAAATGAACCCCTCCATCGCCGCGTACGACAGCGGCGCGCCGCTGGCCTGGGCGGCACGCTTGAACTCCTGTCCGAGCGCGCTCGACACCAGGTCCGGCGCCGGAGTGATTTGCGACACGATGACGCCGACGCCGGCGCTGCCCAGGCGGTCGAGGAAAAACTGCGAGGAATTGTTCGACAGGGTCATGATCTGCATCTGGTTGCCGCGCTGGCGGATGCCCTTGATCAGGTCGGCGGTGCTGGTGGCGGAGCCGACGATGACCAGGGCGCCGGGATCGGCCTCGATCGCCTGTGCCACCGCGGCATCGATCTGTGGCCGGGCGCGGTCGAAGCTGGCCACCAGCACCGGCTGCAGACGGCGCGCCTGCATCGCCGCGGTGAATCCGGCCAGCGCGTCGCGTCCGAACGAATCGTCGACGTGCAGGATGCCGATGCGGCGCAAGCCGACCGTGTCGAACTGCTCCACCGCCTTCGCCACCTCCGCCTGGTATTTGGCGCGGACATTGAAGATCAGGCGGTTGACCGGGTCGTGGAAGATCGCGGCGCCGGTGCTGGGCGCGACCAGCGGTACGCCGGCGGCGGTGAGGATCGGCAGGATCGCCTCGGTATGCGGCGTGCCGCGATTCTGGAAGATCGCAAACACCCGCTCCTTGTTCACCAGCCGCTCGGCATTGGCCGCCGACAGCGCCGGATCGAAACGGTCGTCCAGCGTCAGCACGCGGATCTGGCGGCCGTGCACCCCACCCTGCCGGTTGATCGATGAAATATGGGCGTCGGCGCCGGCCACCATTTCCCGGGCGGCGCCGGAAATCTGCCCGGTCAGTCCGAGCGTCTGGCCGATCAATATGACGCCGTCTTCCGCCAGCGCGGCGCCGGCGCCCAACGCCAGCACCATGCCGGCCGCCCATCTTCTCCAGTGTGTGCGCATCGTCGTCTCCTCCGGAAGCGGGAAGGCGCCGCTAAGCGGACCTCCCTGTTGTGGATTTTCTAAAGCGGCTACCACGCATCCTTCGTGCCAACCCGGCGCGCGATGCCAAGGCCTTGATTCCCATGAATTTTCGCCCTTGCCCGTAATCGCCGGACCGCACCGGCGATGCGAAAAACCGCCGCCCGGCGGTGCCCGGTTCCGACTTTCCGCCATGCCGGCCGGCAGCCTCTTTGTCCCTGCCGCATCGGGTAAAATGGGCCTCATCCCCGCCGCCGTCCGACCGGGCGCGCCGGCTTCCTCATTTCCCGAGATTTCCTCTTCCCATGCTCGACAACCTGACCCAACGTCTCGCCAAAGCCGTCAAAACCATGCGCGGCGAGGCGCGCCTGACCGAATCGAACACCGCCGAAATGCTGCGCGAAGTGCGGCTGGCGCTCTTGGAAGCCGACGTCTCGTTGCCGGCGGTGCGCGAATTCATCGCCCGCGTCAAGGAAAAGGCGATGGGCGAGGAAGTGATCGGCTCGCTGTCGCCGGGCCAGGCGCTGGTCGGCGTGGTGCAGCGCGAACTGGCATCGTTGATGGGCGCCGACCTGGGCCCGGAAGCGTCGCAGCTGAGCTTCGCCACCCAGCCGCCGGCCGTGATCCTGTTGGCCGGCCTGCAGGGCGCCGGCAAGACCACCACCGCCGGCAAGCTGGCCAAGTACCTGCGCGAGCAGAAAAAGAAGAAGGTGCTGACGGTCTCGGCCGACGTCTACCGGCCGGCCGCGATCGGCCAGCTGCAGACGGTGACGACGCAGGTCGGCGCCGACTTCTTCCCGTCGTCGCCGAGCGACCAGCCGGTGGCGATCGCGCTGGCGGCGCTGGACCATGCGAAGCGCCACTACCACGACGTGCTGATCGTCGATACCGCCGGCCGGCTCGGCATCGACGAGGCGATGATGCGCGAGATTGCCGCGCTGCACGCGGCGGTCAAGCCGATCGAGACGCTGTTCGTGATCGACGCCATGCTCGGCCAGGATGCGATCAACACCGCCAAGGCGTTCAACGACGCGCTGCCGCTGACCGGCGTGATCCTGACCAAGCTGGACGGCGACGCCCGCGGCGGCGCCGCGCTGTCGGTACGGCACATCACCGGCAAGCCGATCAAGTTCACCGGCGTCGCCGAAAAACTGGACGGCCTGGAAGCCTTCGATCCGCAGCGGATGGCCAACCGCATCCTTGGCATGGGCGACATCCTGGCGCTGGTGGAAGAAGCCAAAAAAGGGGTCGACGCCGCCGCCGCCCAGGACCTGGCGAAAAAGCTGAAGGTCGGCGGCAAGTTCGACCTGAACGACTTCAAGGCGCAGCTCGGGCAGATGAAGAAGATGGGCGGCCTGTCGTCGCTGATGGACAAGCTGCCGGCGCAGTTCCAGCAGGCCGCCAGCGGCGCCAACATGGATCAGGCCGAAAAGCAGGTGCGGCGCATGGAAGGCATCATCAATTCGATGACGCCGGCCGAGCGCGCCAAGCCGGAACTGATCAAGGCGTCACGCAAGCGCCGCATCGCCGCCGGCGCCGGCGTGCAGGTGCAGGAAGTCAACCGCATGCTGTCGCAGTTTGAGCAAATGCAGTCGATGATGAAGAAGCTGAAGGGCGGCGGCATGATGAAAATGATGCGCGGCATGAAAGGCATGCTGCCAGGCATGCGTTAACCGGTTTTGCCGGCGCGCAAGCGCCTGGGATCGGCCGTTTCGCGCCGCTTTTCAGGCCTCTTTCCGGCGCTATTTTCATGGGAAAATCGGCGCTTTTCGCGGGCTGCCGAAAACACCACAGAATTGCTTAAAAAATACTTGCATCGCCACAGAAAGCGCACCACTATTAGCGGTGCGTGAATGACGCATTTTCCCAACACATGTGTGAAGGAGGGTGAACGATGGCAACTGCAAAAAAACCCGCTGCGAAGAAGCCTGCAGCGGCCGTGAAGAAACCGGCGGCCAAGGCGGCCCCCGCCAAGAAGGCCGCGCCAGCCAAGAAGGCTGCTCCGGCCACAGCCGCCGCCAAGCCGGCCGCCAAGAAGACTGCAGCCGCCAAGCCGGCGCGCACCCCCAATCCCGCTTTCATGAAAGCCATGACGCCATCGCCGGTGCTGGCCGCCGTGGTCGGTTCGGCGCCGCTGCCGCGCACCGAAGTGACCAAGAAGATCTGGGAGTACATCAAGAAGCACAAGCTGCAGAATGAGGCCAACAAGCGCAACATCGATGCGGACGACAAACTGAAAGCTGTCTTTGGCGGCAAAAAGCAGGTGACGATGTTCGAAATGACCAAACTCGTTTCGGCTCACTTGTCCTGATCGCAGTGGCGGCAGCCACCTAAGCCAAACAAAAACGCCCGCTGGTTGCGGGCGTTTTTGTTTGCGCGCGGCCGGCAGCGGCGCGGGCCCAGCTACGACGGGTGGTATTCCCAGTTCTTCCACGCGCGCAGCACCGCGTTCGGATATTCCGGGCGGCCGCGGCTGCCGTTGTAGCGGCCCAGCGCCAGGAACAGGTTGCCGCCTTCCATGTCGATGTACATGCGCAGGATCGAGCAGCCGTAGCGCAGGTTGGTCTGCATGTGGAACAGCTTGCTGCGGTCGGAGTCGCCGATCACGCGCGTCCAGAACGGCATCACCTGCATATAGCCGTGCGCGCCGACCACCGATACCGCGTACTTGCGGAACGCCGATTCGACCTGGATCAGCCCCAGCACCAGCGCCGGGTCGAGCCCGGCGCGCTTGGCCTCGTACCAGACCGCGCCAAGGAAATCGAGCCGCAGCTGCTTGTCGGGCAGCTTCTTCTTCAGCCGCTCGGACATTTCGCCGCGCCAGTACAGGTAGTCGATACGGTCGCTGATGTCGGCGAAATACGGCTGTGGCGGGCGGCCGTCGTTGACCGCCTGCGCCAGCGCGACCCGCACCGAATCGGCCAGCGCCTCTTCCTTCTGGTTGCCGGCATGGGCGCCGGCGGCCAGCAGCAGGGCCGCCGCCAGCGCCAGCAGGCGCGCCGCCGTATACCGTCCCGTTTTCATAAAAACAGGGAGTATGCCCATAAATCCCCTTAACCCGGACGCAGGACGCCCGACTTTAAAAATACTGGCGCTTGTATGTTAGAGCGGATGCGGCTGATCTGGCTGCCGATGCGGGCCGCCTTGCCCTGCGTCGACAAACCAGTCAGACCGAAGCCGCTCTAGGCCGCCAGTCTGGCGCGGACGAACTCCAGAATCTCCGCCACCGGCACCGCGGTCGCCGCCGCGTCGCGCCTTCCCTGATATTCGAGCTGGCCGTCCTTCAGGCCGCGTTCGCCGATCACCACCCGGTGCGGCACGCCGATCAGTTCCCAGTCGGCCAGCATCGCGCCCGGCCGCTCGCCGCGATCGTCCAGAATGACGTCGACGCCGGCCGCGGCCAGCGCTTCGTACAGCCGGTCGGCCGCCTCCTTGACGGCGTCGCTGCGGTCGTAGCCGATCGGGCACAGCACCAGCTGGAACGGCGCGATCGCGGCCGGCCAGATGATGCCGCGCTCGTCGAAATTCTGCTCGATCGCCGCCCCCAGGATGCGGGTGATGCCGATGCCGTAACAGCCCATCTGCATCAGCTGCGGCTTGCCGCCTTCGTCCAGGTAGGTCGCGCCCATGTCTTCCGAATAGCGGGTGCCGAGCTGGAACACGTGGCCGACCTCGATGCCGCGCTGGATCGCCAGCTTGCCGCGCCCGTCCGGCGACGGATCGCCGGCCACCACGTTGCGGATATCGTGCACTTCGGGCAGCGGCAGGTCGCGCTCCCAGTTGACGCCGGTGTAATGGTAGTCGACCTCGTTGGCGCCGCAGACGAAGTCGCTCATGTTGGCCACCGTGCGGTCGGCCACCACGCGCAGCGGCTTCTTCGGATGGATCGGGCCCAGGTAGCCGGGCGGCGTGCCGAACCATTCGACGATTTCGGCTTCGGTCGCGAAACGGTAGTTGGCCAGGCCCGGGACCTTGGCGGCCTTGATTTCGTTCAGCTCGTGGTCGCCGCGCAGCAGCAGCAGCCAGATTTCCTTCTGTTCGCCGGCCTCGGCCGGATCGACCGCCAGCACGATCGACTTGACGGTGCGCGCCAGCGGCAGGTCGAGCAGCGCGGCGACGTCTTCGCACTTGGCCTTGCCGGGTGTCGGCGTCTTCACCAGCGGCTCGGCCGCTGCGGCACGCTCGGCGGTCAACGGCAGCGCTTCCGCCGCTTCCATGTTGGCGGCATAGTCGGAATCCGGGCAGTACACCAGCGCATCCTCGCCGGTATCGGCGATCACGTGGAACTCATGCGAACCGGAGCCGCCGATCGCACCGTTGTCGGCCGCCACCGCGCGGAACTGCAGGCCGAAGCGGGTGAAGATGCGCACGTAGGCTTCGTACATGAGGCGATACGACAGCTTCAGCCCGTCGACGTCGCGATCGAACGAGTAGGCATCCTTCATCGTGAATTCGCGCCCGCGCATCAGGCCGAAGCGCGGCCGCCGCTCGTCGCGGAACTTGGTCTGGATGTGGTAGAAGTTCAGCGGCAGCTGGCGGTACGACTTGATCTCGGTGCGGGCGATGTCGGTCACCACTTCTTCCGAGGTCGGCTGGATGATGTAGTCGCGGTTGTGGCGGTCCTTGACCCGCATCAGCTCGGGCCCGTACTTTTGCCAGCGGCCGGTTTCCTGCCACAGCTCGGCCGGCTGCACCACCGGCATCAGCAACTCGATCGCGCCGGAGCGGTTCATTTCCTCGCGCACGATCGCCTCCACCTTGCGGATCACACGCAGCCCCATCGGCATGTAGGTATAGATGCCGGACCCGAGGCGCTTGATCAGGCCGGCGCGCATCATCAGCTTGTGGCTGACGATTTCGGCGTCGGACGGAGCTTCCTTCAGGGTGGAAATGAAAAAACGGGAGGCGCGCATGGGGAGGAATTCTTTTTAAAAATGGTGGGGGTTATAATCGATCCAATTTTAAAGGATTAGCTGGCTGATGCGCCCATTCTTGATGCAATTGATCGATGTTCCCACAGAGATCGGAGCTCCGACGAGCTGGAACGGCACCCGCGCCCCCTGCGCGCGCCGGCCGGATTGGTATTGCTAGGGCACCTCGGCCGCAGAAAACTTGAGGTGAAAAAATGCTGGACCGTGAAGGGTTCCGCCCTAACGTCGGCATCATCCTGCTGAACGCGCAAAACGAAGTCTGGTGGGGCAAGCGCGTGCGCGAGCATTCCTGGCAATTTCCGCAGGGCGGCATCAAGTACGGTGAAACCCCCGAGCAGGCGATGTTCCGCGAGCTGGAAGAGGAAATCGGCCTGCGCGCGCACCACGTGAAGATCATCGGTCGCACGCGCGACTGGCTGCGCTACGAAGTGCCGGACCAGTTCATCAAGCGCGAAATCCGC
Organism: Burkholderiaceae bacterium; assembly: GCA_049672545.1. Taxonomy (GTDB): domain Bacteria; phylum Pseudomonadota; class Gammaproteobacteria; order Burkholderiales; family Burkholderiaceae_D; genus DATJCV01. Next base: position 398 of record JBATWJ010000484.1, on the reverse strand, counting down.
GGCCAGTACCGCGGGCAAAAGCAGATCTGGTTCCTGCTGCGCATGACCGGGCGCGACTGCGACGTCAACCTGCGCGGCACCGACCATCCGGAATTCGACGCTTGGCGCTGGCACGAATACTGGGTGCCGCTGGATGTCGTCATCGAATTCAAGCGCGAGGTCTACCAGCGCGCGCTGCAGGAACTGTCGCGCTTCCTGACGCGGCCGCCGCAATACCGGCAGCGCCATCACGGCGGCCGCTACCTGCGCCAGCCGCACGGCGGCCATGTTCTCCCCCCCGGCCCCGCCGGCACTCCGAAACCCGGGAAAGACGAATGATTCCTGCTCTTGCCATACCCCGGCCGCGTGCGGCGCTGGCCGGCGCCGCGCTGGCGCTGCTGCTGGCCGCCGCGCATTTT
>JBATWJ010000483.1:0-3065 GCA_049672545.1 Burkholderiaceae bacterium | reverse complement strand
GATCGGCTGCGCCACGCCGACGCCGCCGGCGGCCAGGTTGCCGCGCACTTCGGTGCCCTGCGGGATGCGGGCCAGGCAATACGGCACCACGCGGCCGCCGATCAGCAGGATGCGCTTGTCGCCGTCGGCCACCTGCGGAATGAAGCGCTGCGCCATGATGGTGCGACGGCCGTTGTCGGTCAGCATCTCGATGATCGCGCCGAGGTTCAGTTCGTCGTCGCGCACGCGGAAGATGCCGGTGCCGCCCATACCGTCGAGCGGCTTGAAGATCAGGTCACGGTGCTCGGCGTGAAAATCGCGCAGCCGCCGTTCATCGCGGGTGACGATGGTCGGCGCGACGAAGCGCGCGAATTCGGTGATCGCCAGCTTTTCGTTGTGGTCGCGCACCGCGCGCGGCCGGTTGACCACGCGCGCGCCCTGCGCTTCGGCGCGTTCCAGCAGATAGGTGGTGTACACGTATTCCATGTCGAACGGCGGATCCTTGCGCAGCAGGATCGCGTCGAACTCGGCCAGCGCCGTCGTGCGGCTGGCGGCGGCGCGGTACCAGTTGTGCGGATCGCCGGTCAGCGTGATCTGCGCGGTGTCGGCCACCACCATGCCGCCTTCCCACGCCAGGTCGCCCTGCTCGAACGCATACAGCTGGTGGCCGCGGCGCGCGGCTTCGGCCATCATCGCGTAGGTGGTGTCCTTGTAGATCTTGAAGCTGTCGAGCGGGTCGGCGAGGAAGGCGATTTTCATGGGTATGCGTGCGGGTGGGTGATGCGGCCGGCGGCCTGAAGAGTCAGACCGTATGGTAGTGCGGAGCGGGAGATGGTGCTGCGGAGGGTTGAAGCGGGATTGGCGCCGGCGATATACTCCCCATTATGCATGGCTGTGTTGGGCTTACAGTGGTATTTTTATTCACATACTCCCTATATTTATTGTTTTCCAGCTCTCTTCTTTTTGAGTGCTGGGAAATACGAGGGTGCCGCACCGCGCTGTTTCGGCACATCGCAAACCTCGTCGTTCCAGCTAGGGCCGGAACCCGGTGGGGTTTATCGTCGTTCAACCAAGCCTTCTGCGGAAGCCAACCTTACTCCACCGTTTTTTTCTGATCAGTTGGGGACAGAGTAATTCGCCGCGCTGCGGCGGCTCGTCAACTCTGTCCCGCAATTAATAAACTTCCGGATTCGGATCCGTCTTCTCCAGCTCCAGCGACGCCGCCAGCAGCGCCAGCCGCGCCACCACGCCGTACATGTAGAAGCGGTTCGGCGCAGCGGTGCCGGGCTTCGCGTGCACGTCGGGCAGCGCATGCGGCTGGGCGAAGGCGAGCGGCACGAAGTGGGCGCCGGGCGCGTTCAGGTTTTCGTTGACCGCGCGCTCGGCGTGCACGCGGTAGAAGCCGCCGACCACGTAACGGTCGATCATGTAGACCACCGGCTCGGCCACCGCGTCGTTGATGCGCTCGAAGGTCGGCACGCCCTCCTGCAGGATCACCTCCGACACTTCCAGCCCTTCCTTGACCACCGCCATCTTGCTGCGCTGCTTGTGGTTCAGTTCCTTGACCTGGCTGGCGTCGGTCACCGTCATGATGCCCATGCCGTAGGTGCCGGCGTCGGCCTTGATGATCACGAACGGCGTTTCCTTGATGCCGTATTCGCGGTACTTCTTGCGAATCTTGCCGAGCAGCGAATCGACGCCGGACGCCAGCGCGTCGGTGCTGCCGCGCTCCTGGAAGTCGAGCTGGCCGCACTTGGAAAAGAACGGGTTCAGCATCCACGGATCGACGTCGGTCATCTTGGCGAACTTCTTCACCACTTCGTCGTAGGCGGCGAAATGGTTGCTCTTGCGGCGCACCGCCCAGCCGGCATGCAGCGGCGGCAGCACCGCCTGCTCGTGCAGGTTTTCCAGCACGTGCGGAATGCCGGACGACAGGTCGTTGTTCAACAGGATCGTGCACGGGTCGAAGTTCTTCAGGCCGAGGCGGCGGCCGCCGTTCAGGTGTTCCAGCGGCTCCAGCATCAGCGTGCTGCCGTCCGGCAGCTCGATCGGCGTCGGCTCGGCCATGCCTTCGTCGAGCGAGCCGAGCCGCACGTTCAACCCGGTCTGCCGGAAGATCTGCACCAGCCGCGCGATGTTCTGCAGGTAGAAGGTGTTGCGCGTGTGGCGCTCCGGGATCAGCAACAGGTTCTTGGCGTCCGGGCAGTATTTTTCGATCGCCGCCATCGCCGCCTGCACCGCCAGCGGCAGCATTTCCGGCGACAGGTTGTTGAAGCCGCCGGGGAACAGGTTGGTGTCCACCGGCGCCAGCTTGAAGCCGGCGTTGCGCAGGTCGACCGAACAATAGAACGGCGGCGTGTGCTCCTGCCATTCCAGCCGGAACCAGCGCTCGATGGCCGGCGTCGCATCCAGGATCTTCTTTTCGAGATCGAGCAGAGGGCCGTTCAGGGCGGTGACGAGGTGCGGAACCATAAAAACCTTCGAGTGGACGAAATGCAAAGTGACGCCGATTCTAACGGGAAACCCTGGTTGCCGCCGCTGCCGCGGGCCGCGCAACAGGGGCAATCGGCGTCGGAATACCGACCGCACCGAGATGGGGACGGCGCGCGATTTTTAAAGTGTCAACTTACGGCGGCGCACACAAAAAAGCCCCGCACGCGGGGCCGGCCGGAACCGCCGGGCCGCGCGGGCGGCCCGGTGTCGCGTCAATAGTGGTAGGCCGATTCGCCGTGGGAAGCGATGTCCAGCCCTTCGCGCTCCTCTTCCTCGCGCACGCGCAGACCCAGCAGCGCATCCGCCAGCCGGTAGGCGAGGAAGGCGACCACGCCCGACCAGACGATCGTCAGCAGCACGCTCTGCGCCTGCACCCACAGCTGGTGGCCGATCGCGAAATCGGCGCCCTGCGTGCCGCCCAGCATCGGCGCCGCGAACACGCCGGTCAAGAGCGCGCCGACGATGCCGCCGACCCCGTGCACGCCGAACACGTCGAACGCGTCGTCGGCGCGCAGCAGCTTCTTCAGGCCGCCGACGCCCCACAGGCAGGCCAGCCCGGCCACCGCGCCGATCACCACCGCGCCGATCGGGCC
>JBATWJ010000482.1:0-5695 GCA_049672545.1 Burkholderiaceae bacterium | reverse complement strand
TAGTCGGCCAGCGCCGGCTGCGGCCGCGCGGCGGCGATGGTCTTCTGCATTTCGGCCGCCAGCGCCTTGAAGGCGGCGCCGTCGCGCATCGACACCTTGCGCCCCAGCAGGTCCAGCCCCTGGATGCCGTGCGTGCCTTCGTGGATCGGGTTCAGCCGGTTGTCGCGGTAGAACTGCTCGACGTTGTATTCGCGCGTGTAGCCGTAGCCGCCATGCACCTGGATCGCCAGGTTGTTCGCCTCCAGGCACCACTGCGACGGCCACGACTTGGCGATCGGCGTCAGGATGTCCAGCAGCAGGCTGGCCTGGGCGCGCGCCGCCTCGTCGTCGGCGCTGCGCTCCTCGTCCACCAGCCGCGCGCAGTACAGCGTCAGCGCCAGGCCGCCTTCGACGTACGCCTTTTGCGCCAGCAGCATGCGCTTGACGTCGGTGTGCTCGACGATCGCGACCTGCGGCTGCGCCGGGTCCTTGGCTTGCGGATGGCGGCCCTGCGGCCGGTTGCGCGCATAGTCGAGTGCGTGCAGGTAGCCGGTGTAGCCGAGCATCACAGCGCCCAGGCCGACGCCGATGCGTGCCTCGTTCATCATGTGGAACATGTTGGCCAGGCCCTTGTGCACCTCGCCGACCAGATAGCCGATGGCGCCGGCCTTTCCCTGCGGCTTGAACTTGCCCTCGCCGAAATTCAGCAGGCAGTTGGTGGTGCCGCGATAGCCCATCTTGTGGTTCAGCCCGGCCAGCACGACGTCGTTGCGCTCGCCGAGGCTGCCGTCGGCGTTGACCAGCTTTTTCGGCACGATGAACAGCGAAATGCCCTTGACGCCCGGGATCAGCTTGCCGTTTTCGTCCGGCACCTTGGCCAGCACCAGGTGCACGATGTTTTCCGACAGCTCGTGCTCGCCGGCCGAGATCCACATCTTGTTGCCGGTCAGCCGGTAGCTGCCGTCGGGCTGCGGCTCGGCGCGGGTGGTGATGTCCGACAGCGACGAGCCGGCCTGCGGTTCCGACAGGCACATGGTGCCGAAGAAGCGCCCTTCCAGCATCGGCTTGACGAAGGTCTCGATCTGCTCGGGCGTGCCGCATTTCAGCAGCGTGTTGGCGTTGCCGATGGTCAGGAACGGATAGGAGGCGGTGCCGACGTTGGCGCCCTTGAAATAGGCGAAGCCGGCCTTTTCCACCACGCACGGCAGCTGCATGCCCCCGCGCTCGAAATCCTGGCCGGCGGCCATCAGGCCGGCGTCGTTGAACGCCTTCAGCGCGGTGCCGACCTCGGGGATCATCTGCACGGTCTCGCCGTCGAAGTGCGGTTCCTGCTGGTCGTTCTTCTTGTTGTGCGGCGCGAACAGGTCGGTGGCGATCTGCTCGCACAGGTCGAGCGCGGCGTCGAAGGTTTCGCGGCTGTGCTCGGCGTAGCGCGGGCGGCGGTTCAGATTTTCGACCTGCAGCCATTCGTACAGCAGAAAGTCGAGGTCGCGGCGGGAAAGGATCAGCGATGACATCGGAGTGGTGCTCCAGAAAACGGCCGGCGGAACGCCGGCGGGATGGGAGGACGGATATACTCCCCTGGTAGACGGGCTATGCCGCAGGAAATTCCCGCGGCATAAGGACATACTCCCTTATTGCAGGTTTTCTGCATTCCGGCGCAAGGTGGAACCCGGCGGCTCTGCGGAGCCGCGAACGACGCTGGATTCCGGTCTGCGCCGAATTGACGGGGATTGTTGTTCAGCCTGGTTTTGCCCAGCCGCTCCCGCTTCGGCACGAAGCGGCAACGGCCGGTCAGTCGACTGCGCAGGAAGCGTCCGGCTCAGACCACTTCGAACAGCCCGGCCGCGCCCTGGCCGCCGCCGATGCACATGGTCACCACCACGTACTTGGCGCCGCGCCGCTTGCCTTCGATCAGCGCGTGGCCGGTCAGGCGCGCACCCGACACGCCATACGGATGGCCGACGGCGATCGCGCCGCCGTTGACGTTCAGCCGGTCCATCGGGATGCCGAGCTTGTCGGCGCAGTACAGCACCTGCACCGCGAACGCTTCGTTCAGTTCCCACAGGTCGATGTCCTCGACCTTCAGTCCGGTCTGCTTCAACAGTTTCGGGATCGCGAACACCGGACCGATGCCCATTTCATCCGGTTCGCAGCCGGCCACCGCGAAGCCGCGGAAAATGCCGAGCGGCTGCAGGCCCTTGGCTTGCGCCACCTTGTCGCTCATCACCACCGCCACCGACGCACCGTCCGAGAACTGGCTGGCATTGCCGGCGGTGATCACGCCGCCCGGCACCGCGGTGCGGATCTTCGACACGCCTTCCAGCGTGGTGTCGGCGCGGATGCCTTCATCGGCGGAAATCGTCACTTCGCGCGTGGTCAGCATGCCGGTCGCCTTGTCGGCCACGCCCATGATGGTGGTCATCGGCACGATCTCGTCGTCGAACTTGCCGGCAGCCTGCGCGGCGGCGGCGCGCTGCTGGCTCTGCACGCCGTATTCGTCCTGGCGCTCCTTGCTGATCTGGTAGCGCTTGGCGACGTTTTCGGCGGTCTGCAGCATCGGCCAGTAGATTTCCGGCTTGTTCTGCTTCAGCCAGACTTCCATCATCATGTGCATGTTCATTTCCTGCTGCACGCAGGAAATCGACTCGACGCCGCCGGCGGCGTAGATCTCGCCTTCGCCGGCGATCACGCGCTGGGCGGCGGTGGCGATGGTCTGCAGGCCGGACGAGCAGAAGCGGTTGATGGTCATGCCGCCGGTGGTGACCGGGCAGCCGCCGCGCAGCGCGATCTGGCGCGCGATGTTGCCGCCGGTCGCGCCTTCCGGATTGGCGCAGCCGATGATGACGTCTTCGATCTCGCCCGGCTCCAGTTTGGCGCGCTCGATCGCCGCCTTCAGCACGTGGCCGCCCATGGTGGCGCCGTGCGTCATGTTGAAGGCGCCCTTCCAGGACTTGGCCAGGCCAGTACGGGCGGTGGATACGATGACGGCGTCGGTCATTTGAATCTCCTCGTTGGATGATGGAATGTCAGGGTAGGTCGGCCGGGCTGCCGGGTGGCGTTCCCTTCGCGGCCGGTCCGGAACCGGAAAAATTCAGCACCGAGAATAGCATATTTAGTACGATCGTTCGTAAAAATGATGCACCGCCGCGAGCGCTTCCCTTCCCTTGCACGGCGACCGTTTCCGCCGGCCCACCCTCGCCCTTTTGCCTTGCCCGACCGTAAGTTTTTGTAAGTTTCCAGCAAGCACCGCGTAAGTTTTCGCCAGCACACTGCGCCCCATGCAAGCGTCGCAAAGACCGATGCGCATACCCCCCTTTCCATCACACAAGGAGACATGGATGGCAACAGCACAGCAGGCAGTCAGCCGGCGCATCACCGCGGAGGAGCGCAAGGTCATCTTCGCGTCGTCGCTCGGCACCGTATTCGAGTGGTACGACTTTTACCTGTACGGCTCGCTGGCCGGCATCATCGCCAAGCAGTTCTTTTCCGGCGTCGATCCGACCACCGGCTTCATCTTCGCGCTGCTGGCGTTCGCCGCCGGCTTCATCGTGCGGCCGTTCGGCGCGCTGGTGTTCGGCCGGCTGGGCGACATGATCGGCCGCAAGTACACCTTCCTGGTGACCATCGTCATCATGGGCGTGTCCACCTTCGCCGTCGGCCTGCTGCCGAACTACGCGTCGGTCGGGCTGGCGGCGCCGGTGATCCTGATCACGCTGCGCATCCTGCAGGGGCTGGCGCTGGGCGGCGAATATGGCGGTGCCGCCACCTACGTCGCCGAGCACGCGCCGAACAACAAGCGCGGCGCTTTCACCGCCTGGATCCAGACCACCGCCACGCTCGGCCTGTTCCTGTCGCTGATGGTGATCCTCGGCACCCGCACCGCGATCGGCGAGGAAGCCTTCGCCGACTGGGGCTGGCGCGTGCCGTTCCTGATCTCGGTGGTGCTGCTGGCGATCTCGGTCTGGATCCGGCTGTCGATGAACGAGTCGCCCGCCTTCGTCAAGATGAAGTCGGAAGGCCGTACCTCGAAGGCGCCGCTGTCCGAATCCTTCGCCCGCTGGCCGAACCTGAAGATCGTGCTGCTGGCGCTGGTGCTGGTGGCCGGCCAGGCAGTGGTCTGGTACACCGGGCAGTTCTATTCGCTGTTCTTCATGACGCAGACGCTGAAGGTCGACCTGTCCACCGCCAACATCCTGATCGCCGCCTCGCTGCTGCTGGCGACGCCGTTCTTCATCTTCTTCGGCTCGCTGTCGGACAAGATCGGCCGCCTGCCGATCATCCTGGGCGGCTGCTTCCTGGCGGCGGTGACCTACTTCCCGATCTTCGGCGCGCTGACCCATTACGCCAACCCGGCGCTGGAAGCGGCACAGAACAGCTCGCCGGTGATCGTCACCGCCGATCCGGCCACCTGCCAGTTCCAGTTCAACCCGACCGGCACCAAGAAGTTCACCTCGTCCTGCGACATCGTCAAGGCCAAGCTGTCGGCGGCCTCGGTCAACTACACCAACGTCAACGCCGAGCCCGGTACCGTGGCCACGGTGGCGATCGGCGACAAGACGCTGACCGCCTACGACGCCAAGGGCCTGTCGAAGGAAGAAGCGGCGGCCAAGGACAAGGAGTTCTCGGCTGCGCTGGCGGCCGAGATCAAGTCGCACGGCTATCCGACCAAGGCCGATCCGGAGCAGATCAACAAGCCGATGGTGCTGCTGCTGCTGTTCGTCCTGGTGCTGTACGTGACGATGGTGTACGGCCCGATGGCGGCGACGCTGGTCGAAATGTTCCCGACCCGGATCCGCTATACGTCGATGTCGCTGCCCTACCACATCGGCAACGGCTGGTTCGGCGGCCTGCTGCCGACCACCGCGTTCGCGCTGGTGGCGTTCAAGGGCGACATCTACTACGGCCTCTGGTATCCGATTGCAATCGCGCTGTTTACGGTGGTGGTCGGCGGACTGTTCGTCAGGGAAAGCAAGAACAACGACATCTACGCCAGCTGAGGTTCGCGCGACAGCCCGCACCGGCTTCGGCCGGCGCGGCTAAGGCATAAAAAGAAAAGCCGCCGGCATCGCGCCGGCGGCTTTTTGCTGGGTGGAATATCAGGGAATAGCGGCGCAGACGCATACTCCCTACATCATGCGTTCATACCGCGCATGAACAGCACGAATTTAACGCATACTCACCATATTGATGCGGCTGCCAACTTCCTTCTCCGGCCATCCCTCGTGCGTCAGCGCGGCTCCAGCGTCAGCGTGCCGAGGCTGCCCTGCTGCACCGACTCCCGCTTCGTGCGCATCGGCAGGTAGGCGACATCGGCCCAGCGCTGCGCGTAGTTGCGGTACAGCGGCGACAGCGCGTTGCCGGACTGGCCGGTGGAATGGATGAAGCGCGAATTCTCCGGGTCGGCCAGGTCGTAGATCGCGCGCAGGCTGGCGGCGTGGTGATTGACGTACGGCTCCTGCTCGTCGGACAGGTTGTAGCGGCCGACGTTGACCGTGTAGTTGTCGCCCGGCGACGGCACGCGGATGTCGAACACCTTCGCCAGCGCCGGCACCTTGGCAAACGGCCGGTGCTCGGAGCGCGCCTCGTGCGCCTTGCCCCACTGCCACTGGTCCGGCGCGCCGTAGCGGCGCTGCAGATCGTCCAGCGTCGCTTCCAGCGATTCGGTCAACAGCTTGGCGCACAGCGCGCCGGCCTGGTCGGCCGACAGCGGCGT
>JBATWJ010000481.1:0-2088 GCA_049672545.1 Burkholderiaceae bacterium | reverse complement strand
CACCCATAGTGCCGGCGGTGCCGGAACCGGCGTCCGCCGTGCCGGAAACCGACGGCGAAATCGTCGCCGCCCCGGCGCCGGCACCGGAGCAAAAGAAATCCTGGCTGGCGCGGCTGAAGACCGGGCTGTCGAAAACTTCGTCGAACCTGACCACGCTGTTCGTCGGCGCCAAGATCGACGAGGATCTGTACGAAGAGCTGGAAGCGGCGCTGCTGATGGCCGACGCCGGCGTCGAGGCAACCCAGTCTTTGCTCGGCGCGCTGAAGAAGAAGGTCAAGGACGAACGCCTGACCGAGGCGCAGCAGGTCAAGCAGGCGCTGCGCGCGCTGCTGGTCGAACTGCTGACGCCGCTGCAGAAGCCGCTGGTGCTTGGACGCTTCCAGCCGCTGGTGATGATGATCGCCGGCGTCAACGGTGCCGGCAAGACCACCACCATCGGCAAGCTGGCCAAGCATCTGCAGGCGCACCGGCAATCGGTGCTGCTGGCGGCCGGCGACACCTTCCGCGCTGCCGCGCGCGAGCAGTTGGCGATCTGGGGCGAGCGCAACAACGTCGCCGTGATCGCGCAGGAGTCGGGCGACCCGGCCGCGGTCGCCTGCGACGCGGTGCAATCGGCGCGCGCGCGCAAGACCGACGTCGTGATGGTCGATACCGCCGGCCGCCTGCCGACCCAACTGCATCTGATGGACGAGCTGAAGAAGATCAAGCGCGTGATCGGCAAGGGCATGGACGGCGCGCCGCACGAAGTGCTGCTGGTGATCGACGGCAACACCGGCCAGAACGCGCTGGCGCAGGTCAAGTCTTTCGACGCCGCGCTCGGCCTGACCGGGCTGGTGATCACCAAGCTCGACGGCACTGCCAAGGGCGGCGTGCTGGCGGCGATCGCCAAGAGCAACCCGGTGCCGGTGTATTTCATCGGCGTCGGCGAAAAAATTGAGGACCTGCAACCGTTCGACGCCGCCGAATTCGTCGACGCGCTGCTCGGCTAGCTCCCTTCCCTGTCGCCATGATCGAATTCCAGCGGATCAGCAAGCGCTACGCGGCCGGCGTGATGGCCTTGCATGACGTCAGTCTGGCCGTCGGCCGCGGCGAACTGGTGTTCCTGGCCGGGCCGTCCGGCGCCGGCAAGTCGACGCTGTTGAAGCTGATCGCCGGCGTCGAGCGCCCCAGTGCCGGCACGCTGACGGTGCAGGGCCAGGACATTGGCGGCCTGCCGGCTTCCGGCCTGCCCTGGCTGCGGCGCAAGCTGGGCTTGATCTTTCAGCAACAGACGCTGCTCCTGGACCGCCCGGTGCTGGCCAACGTGATGCTGCCGCTGTTGGTCTGCGGCGCCGGCCGCGCCGAGGCCGAACGGCGCGCGCGCGCCGCACTCGACAAGCTGGGCTTGTTGGACAAGGCGGCCGCGCTGCCGGCGGCGCTGTCCGGCGGCGAACAGCAGCGGGCGACGATCGCCCGTGCGATCGTCAACCGGCCGCAGATCATCCTGGCCGACGAGCCAACCGCCAACCTCGACCGCGCCGCCGCCGACCAGGTGCTGGAAGCGTTGCGCTCGTTCCACGCAGTCGGCGTCACCTGCCTGATCTCGACCCACGACGAGCAATTCCTGGAGTCGGCCAACCGCGTAGTATTCCTCGACCACGGCCGCGTGACCGAGACCTGGCGCCGTGCCGAAGCCGGAGCGCCGACATGAAGGGCTGGCTGCGGCAGCATCGCTTCGCGCTCGGGGTGGCGCTGGCGCACGTGCGGCGGGCGCCGGCCGGCTTCGCCCTGAACGTGCTGGTGGTGGCGCTGGCGTTTGCGCTGCCGATCGCCGGCCTGACGCTGCTGGAAAACCTGCGGCCGGTGTCGGCGCAACTGGCGGTGGAACCGGAAATCAGCCTGTTCCTCGACATGAAGACCTCCCGTGAGCAGGCGGCCGCGCTGGCGCCGGCGATCCGGCGCGTGCTGGACGATCAGCCCGGCGCCCGCGTCGAGTTCGTGCCGCGCGAACAGGCGCTGGCGGCGCTGAAGGACAAGAGCGGCCTGTCGGACGCGGTGGCGGCGCTCGGCGCCAATCCGCTGCCGGACGGCTACGTGCTGAAGCTGCCC
>JBATWJ010000480.1:0-19693 GCA_049672545.1 Burkholderiaceae bacterium | reverse complement strand
CCGCCAACGCTGCCGCCCCGGCCGCTGCACCGGCCACCGCCACGCCGAAGGCGAAAAAAGTCAAGAAGGCCAAGAAGTCGAAGAAAGCCCAGAAAGCTGCTGCTGCCGATGCCGCCAAATAATTCGGCGCACGCGGCTACAAAAAGGCAGGCGCGTCCTGCCTTTTTGTTTGCCCGATGCGACAATGCCGATTTTTCCGACGGGATGACTGCTCCATGATCCGATTCCTGCATACCGGCCGGCGCTGGGCGGCGGCCTTCGCCCTGGGCGCTCTCGGCTGCGTTGGCGCCTTTGCACAACAGACGCTGCCCACCATTACGCTGAACGCCGGCATCCATCTGATCCATGCCGAAGTCGCGGCTACCGAGGCCCAGCGCCAACAGGGCCTGATGTTCCGCGAAAAGCTGGGGGCCAACGACGGCATGGTGTTCGTGTTCGATGCGCCGGCGCAGACCTGCATGTGGATGAAGAACACACTGATCCCGCTGGCGGTTGCCTTCATCGACGGCGACGGCAGAATCGTCAACATCGAGGAAATGCAGCCGCGCTCGCTGGATTCGCATTGCGCGGCGCAGCCGGTGCGCTACGCGCTGGAAATGAACGGCGGCTGGTTCAAGCAGCGCAACATCAAGGCCGGCGCGCTGATCGGCGGCCTGCCGGGAGAGAGAAAGTAGCGAGCAGCAAAGAAAAGGAGCGGGGCACGGGGCGCGGCATCTGCCAGCCCAAGGGCTTGGCACAGACGACAAAAACCCGAAGGACGCGCGTCCTTCGGGTTTTTTCACTGCTAGGGTTCCGCGCCGGCGGCGCGGAGCACAGCTATTTAGGCCAGCGCCTTCAGCGCGGCGGCCAGGCGGCTCTTGTGGCGCGCGGCCTTGTTCTTGTGGATGACCTTCTTGTCGGCGATGCGGTCGATGGTCGAGATCGATGCCTGGAACACCTGAGCCGCCGCCGCCTTGTCGCCGGCGCCGATCGCCTTGCGCACGGCCTTGATGGCGGTGCGCAGCGTCGAACGCTGGCTGGAGTTGTGCAGGTTTTGCTTGACTGCTTGGCGAGCGCGCTTGCGCGCCTGTGCGGTATTTGCCATGAATGTGTTTCCTACTCGAAGCGGATGCGGGTTTCAAAGCCGTGTACGGCCGAAGCGCGCACGGTCAGAATTCTGTAAAGCCGCTGATTGTAGCCTTTTTCCACCCTTTGCGCAATTCCTGCGAAGTCGTCGGCGCCGCCGGCCTCGGTGGGCGGCGGAGTAAAATTGCGCCCCTTCATATACTGGCATGTGTATTTTTAAAGCTGCTTACTCCGCACCCGACATAAGCCGATTTTACGGCATACCCCCATATTTGTTGTTCTTGGTTGGCTGGCAAGCACGGCAGCGGCAACGGGACCAGGAGCGCCAGCGGATATAATCGCGCCCCATGAACCTGCACAAAACCCTGGCCACCGTTTCCGGCATGACGATGCTGTCGCGCGTCACCGGCCTGATTCGGGAAATCCTGTTTGCCCGGGCCTTCGGCGCTTCCGCCTATACCGACGCCTTCAACGTCGCCTTCCGCATTCCGAACCTGCTGCGCCGGCTGTTCGCCGAAGGCGCGTTTTCGCAAGCCTTCGTGCCGATCCTGGCCGAATACAAGACCCGCCAGGGCGCCGCCGCCACCAAGGAACTGGCCGACCACGTCGCCACCACGCTGATCTGGACCATGCTGCTGGTGTGCCTCTTGGGCATCATCGGCGCGCCGCTGGTGGTGTATCTGATCGCCACCGGCTTCACCGACAATCCGGATGCGTTCGAGGCGTCGGTGCTGATGACGCGCGTGATGTTTCCGTACATCGGCTTCATGTCCTTCGTCGCGCTGGCCGGCGGCATCCTGAACACCTGGCGCGAATTCCGCATCCCGGCGCTGACGCCGGTATTGCTGAACCTGGCCTTCATCGCCGGCGTGCTGTTTCTGGCACCGCACCTGGCGCAGCCGATCTATGCGATGGCGATCGCGGTGTTCGTCGGCGGCCTGCTGCAGGCGGCGATCCAGGTGCCGGCGCTGGTGAAGATCGGCATGCTGCCGCGCATCGCCGCCCATCCGCTGGCCGGCCTGCGCGATCCCGGCGTGCGCAAGATCCTGCGAAAGATGGGGCCGGCGGTGTTCGCGGTCTCGGCCGCGCAGATCAGCCTGATGATCAACACCAACATCGCCTCGCGGCTGCCGCATGGCAGCGTGTCGTGGCTGTCGTACGCCGACCGGCTGATGGAATTCCCGACCGCGCTGTTGGGCGTGGCGCTCGGCACGATCCTGCTACCGAGCCTGTCGAAGGCGCACATGGACGGCGACCGCACCGAATATTCCGGCCTGCTCGACTGGGGCCTGCGCCTGACCTTTCTGCTGGCGCTGCCAGCGGCGGTCGGGCTGGCGACGCTGTCGGAGCCGCTGACGGCGACGCTGTTCCATTACGGCAAATTCGATCCGCTGGCGGTGGCGATGACCGGCCGCGCGCTGGTGGCCTACGGCGTCGGTCTGATCGGCCTGATCCTGGTCAAGATCCTGGCGCCCGGCTTTTACGCCCAGCAAGACATCAAGACGCCGGTCAAGATCGCGGTGGGCGTCTTGATCGCCACCCAGGCGATGAACCTGCTGTTCGTGCCGTGGCTGGCGCATGCCGGGCTGGCGCTGTCGATCGGGCTGGGCGCCTGCGTCAATGCCGGCGTGCTGTTCTGGAGCCTGCGCCGGCGCGGCATCTACGTGCCGCGGCAGGGCTGGGGACTGTTCTTTGCACGGCTGGCCGGCGCACTATTCCTGCTGGCCGGCGTGGCGCTGTGGAGCGCCGGCCATTTCGACTGGCTGCGGTTGCAGCAGCATCCGCTGTGGCGAGTCGGCGCGCTGCTGTTGGTGCTGGCCGCCTGCGCCGGCGCCTATTTCGGCGCGCTATGGGCGACCGGCTTTCGCTTCGGCGAATTCCGCCGCGTCGCACGTTAGCAGGAGCGCCGATGGAACCTGCGTCGCCAGCATGGGTCTTGTCATTTAAGCGAAGCGCCAACCGGCATCGAGCGCCACGATGATTCACTCTCTAGACTACTTCACTTCGCTGGTCCGGCAGGACGATGCGATTCCGCTGTTCGAAGCGGCGCTGTCGATTGCGCAGGGCGCGTCGCCGAAGCTCGATCTGATGGCGGTGCAACTGGAAGTCGACGGCTTTGCCGAGCGGCTGCAAAAGCGGCTGCCGGCCGACGCCGGCGACCTGCAGAAGCTGCGCCTGTTGAACCATTTCTTTTACCGCGAGCTGGGCTTCGGCGCCAACCTGAACAATTTCTACGATCCCGACAACAGCTACCTCGACCGCGTAATCGCGACCCGGCGCGGAATTCCGATTTCGCTGGCGGTGATCCTGATGGAACTGGCGCAGCAGATCGGGCTGGAAATTCACGGCGTCTCGTTTCCCGGACATTTCCTGCTGAAACTTCCGCTGTCGTCCGGCGCTGTCGTGCTCGATCCGCTGAACGGCGCCAGTCTGTCGCAGATCGAACTGGAAGAAAGGCTGGCGCCCTACCTGCAGCAGTTGCCGGAACTGATCGAGCTGCCGGTGACCGAATTCCTGCACGCCGCGGCCGCACGCGACATCCTGGTGCGGATGCTGCACAACCTGAAGGCGATCTTTCTGGAAAACCAGCAGTGGGAATCATTGCTCGACGTCCAGCAGCGGCTGGTGATCTTGTTACCGAACGAAATCATCGAGCGGCGCGACCGCGGCTCCGCCTACGCGATGCTGGAATGCCCGCAGGCGGCGCTGCAGGATCTGGAAGCCTACCTGCGTGCGCGGCCGGACGCAGCCGATGCCGCCGACATCCGCGCCCGCCTGCCGCAATTGCGCGCCGCCAGCCGGCGCCTGAACTAGCGTTCCGACAACAGCAGCGGCGCGGCGCTCATTCGCCGGCCTCGATCCGCTCCCAGGTTTCCAGCGCTTCCAGCAGCAGTTCGTCGATTTCGGCGTAACGCCGGTTCAGCCGCTGCGCCTCATCCGGCTGCCGATACAGATCGGGGTCGGCCAGGCGCTCGCCGATGGCCTTCTGCTCCGCTTCCAGTTCCGCAATCCGTTGCGGCAACTGTTCCAGCTCGCGCTGCTCCTTGTAGCTGCGCTTCTTCGGCCTGGTCGTCGCTGCCGGCTCGCCAGCCTTGGCGGCCGCCTCCTTGTCCGCATCCTTGTCCGCCGGCTTGCCGGATGCTTTCGGCGCCGGCTTGGCGGCGCGCGCCGCTTCGTCCGCCTTCACCCGCTCCCAGTCGCTGTAGCCGCCGACGTATTCGCGCCAACGGCCGTCGCCCTCGGCGGCGATCACCTGGGTCACCACGTTGTCGAGGAAGGCGCGGTCGTGGCTGACCAGGAACACCGTGCCGTCATAGTCCTCCAGCAATTCTTCCAGCAGTTCCAGCGTGTCGATGTCGAGGTCGTTGGTCGGCTCGTCCAGCACCAGCACGTTGGCCGGCTTGGCGAACAGGCGCGCCAACAGCAGCCGGTTGCGCTCGCCGCCGGACAGCGACTTCACCGGCGAGCGCGCGCGTTCCGGCGCGAACAGAAAGTCGCCCAAGTAGCTCATCGCATGCTTTCTCTGGCCGTTGATCTCGACCCAGTCGCTGCCGGGCGCGATGGTGTCCAACAGGCTCGCCTCCTCGTTCAGCTGCGCGCGCATCTGGTCGAAATACGCGACCTGCAGCCGCGCCCCCTGGCGCACGCTGCCATGATCCGGCTGTTCCTCGCCGAGAATCAGCTTCAAGAGCGTCGTCTTGCCGGCACCGTTGGGACCGATCAGCCCAACCTTGTCGCCGCGCAGGATGGTGGCGGAAAAGCCGCGCACCACGGTCTTGGCACCGAAGGATTTGTCGACGTCGGTCAGCTCGGCGACGATCTTGCCGGAACGTTCGCCGCTGCCGACGTCGAGCCGGATCTGGCCCTGCAACTCGCGCCGCGCACTGCGCAGGCGGCGCAGCTCCTCCAGCCGCCGCACCCGGCCCTCGTCGCGCGTGCGGCGCGCCTGCACACCCTTGCGGATCCACACCTCTTCCTGCGCCAGGAACTTGTCGAACTTGGCGTTCTCGATTTCCTCGACTTCCAGCTGCTCCTTCTTGCGCGCCTGGTAGGCGCTGAAATTGCCGGGAAAGGACAGCAGCCGGCCACGGTCGAGTTCGACGATACGGGTCGCCACGTTGTCCAGGAAACTGCGGTCGTGGGTGATGAACAGTACGCTGCTCTGGTAGTCGCGCAGCAAGCCTTCCAGCCAGACGATCGAGCCGAAGTCGAGATGGTTGGTCGGCTCGTCCAGCAGCAGCAGGTCGGGCGCGCTGACCAGCGCGCGCGCCAGCGCGACGCGCTTCTGCATGCCGCCCGACAATTGCCCCATGACGCCGTCCGGCCGCAGGTTCAAGCGGTCGAGCGTGGTTTCGACGCGGTTGTTCAGACTCCAGGCGTCGGCCGCATCGAGCCGGGCCTGGATCGCCTGCATCCGCTCCAGCACGGCGTCGTCGTTGCCGGCGCCGAACTGGCCGGTCAGATCTTCGTATTCGGCCAGGAGCGCCGCCAAGTCGCCAAGGCCGGCGGCGACGGCGTCGAACACCGTCATATCGGGATCGAAGGTCGGTTCCTGCGGCACGTAAGCGGTCTTCAAGCCCTGCTGCGCCACCAGCAGGCCGTCGTCCAGCCGGGTCAGACCGGCCAGGATTTTCAGCAGCGACGACTTGCCGGTACCGTTGCGGCCGATCAGGCCGACCCGCTCGCCCGGCTCCAGCGCGAAATCCGCGTGGTCGAGCAGGGCGACATGGCCAAACGCGAGTTGGCCGTTGCTGAGGGAAATGACTGCCATATATAAAGATTCGGTGAAGGGCGGCGGCGGCCGCTGGCGATTGCGTGAAGCCGGCATTGTACCGACCGCTCCCGGCGGCGCCGAAATGCCGTGGTCAGGGCTGACGCTCGGCTATAATCCTGCTCTCCAGATCGGGCCGGCGTTCGCCGGTTCAAGCCACTCGCCATAGTTCAACGGATAGAACAGGGTCCTCCTAAGACTCAGATGCAGGTTCGATTCCTGCTGGCGAGGCCAGGCGTGCACATTCCCGTCACACCGTCATGCCGCTGCGCGCGCGGCGAAGTGCGGCCGCGGCCTACGCCAATCGACACAATTCTTACAATTTACGGCGTCCTGAGTTACATTTTCAGCCACTCCGCGCCGCTATCATGGCGGCCTGTCCCACTGTTCCTTGGCAACTTTCCAACAGGCGGCGACTCTATCCAGTCAGAGTCCCCGTCATCGCTGCACCGCGAGCGCCGTCCATTTTTCAGAAAGGAAACCCCATGAATACCCGTATTGCAACCCGCATTTCCCTGCTGGCGTCCGCTCTGCTGCTGGCCGCGTGCGCCGGTCCGGACTACGGTTACGGCGGCTATGGTTCGGCGCCGGCCGCCAGCTACCCGACGACCGGTGCGCCGTCGCGCGTCAGCGTCTACGGCGTGGTGGATGCGATCGAAATGGCGAATGCGCCGCAGGGCGGCATCGGCGCCGGCACCGTGATCGGCGGCCTGGTCGGCGGCATCCTCGGCAACCAGATCGGCGGCGGCACCGGCAATACGGTGGCCACGGTGGCCGGCGCGGTCGGCGGCGCGGTGGCTGGCAACCAGATCGAAAAACGCAGCAACCAGCGCGCCACCTACAACGTACGGGTACGGCTGGACAACGGCAGCTACCAGACCGTGGCGCAGGACAACGTGTCCGACCTGCGCATCGGCGACCGCGTGCGCATCGAGAACGGCTACGTCTACCGCTATTGATCCGCGCTGACCCAGGTCATACGCCGGGTGCCGACGGCGGAGCACCCGGCAGCTCAGTTCAGTTCGCCCATCCGCCCTTCGACGAAAGGAGTCGCCATGCCTCACCCGCTACGCCATGCCTGCCTGTCGCTGTTGATCGCCGCCGCCAGCGGCGCCGCGCTGGCCGCTACGCCAGCCCAGACCATGCCGGCCAAGGACCCGCCGCAGTGGCATACCGAAGACACGACGCCGCAGATGCGTTACCAGACGTCGAAGAAGGAAGCCGGCGCCGCGCTGGAAGAAGCACGCAAGGAATGCCGCACGCTGCGCGGCAGCGAAGCCGCCGCCTGCAATCGCGAGGCGCGCAGCAACTACGAGCACGACATCGCGGAGGCGCGCAAGCAGCTGGGACGCTGAGCGCGCAGCGCCTAGGCGATGCGCAGCCGCAGTTCGCCGAGGCCGTCGATCGCGCCCTCCAGCAAATCGCCGCGCCGCACCGCCGCCACCCCGGCCGGCGTGCCGGTAAAGATCAGGTCGCCCGGCTGCAGCGCGAAATAGCGCGACAGGTGTTCGATGGTTTCGGCCACGCTCCAGATCAGTTTATCGAGCGTGCTGTGCTGGCGCAGTTCGCCGTTCACCTTGAGCGAAATCGCCGCATCCGGCGCCAGCGCCGCGCCGGCGTGGATCGGGCCGAGCGGCGCCGAATGGTCGAAACCCTTGCCGGTGCACCACGGGCGGCCGGCCTTTTTCGCTTCCCCCTGCAGATCGCGGCGCGTCATATCGAGTCCGACCGCATAGCCCCAGACGTGCGCCAGCGCGTCGGCCGCCGCGATATCGCTGCCGCCGCGGCCGATCGCCGCCACCAGTTCGATTTCATGGTGCAGGTCCTGCGTCATGCCCGGGTACGGCAGTTCGCCGGTGGTGCCGGCGGCAACGTTCAGCACGGCGTCGGCCGGCTTCATGAAAAAGAACGGCGCTTCGCGGCCGGTGCCGCCCATTTCCTTCGCGTGTTCGACATAGTTGCGGCCGACACAATAAATGCGGTGGAGCGGGAAGCGGGCATCGCTGCCGGCGACGGCGGCGGTGGCGAGCGGCAACGGCGGAAAAACATAGGACGGAACGACGGACATGGAATCTCCTTGTGAAGTTCGGAAATTATGCCATCGTCACCGCCACGGCAGCGCACGCGCTTCGGCGCGAAAGGCTGCGGCGGCGCCGCGCTTGCGGCATCATGGAAATGCTTGGCGGTGCCGCGAACCGAGGCGGCGCTGCCGGGTCCATTGATAGCGTGCTTGATCGGCACGCCGGCTGATCCGACCGTGGGCCGGATCAGACAAGGCCAGTCGCGCTATGGCGGCGAGCCGGCCCTCTCTTCATTTTTCAGGAGCGACATCATGTGGTTACGTGTGCGACGTCTGGTCAGGATGCTGGGCCGCGATGCGCTGGTGCTGTGGTTCTCGTGGCGCGATCCGGCCACGCCGCTGGCGGCCAAGCTGGCTTGCCTGCTGCTGGCGCTGTACGTGCTGAGCCCGGTCGACCTGGTGCCGGACTGGCTGCCGCTGCTGGGCTGGATCGACGATGCGACGCTGCTGGCATTCGGGCTGCCGCTGCTACTGCGGCTGTTGCCGCCGGCGGTGCGCGCAGCGGCGCAAGATGCCGCCGCCGATTGGCGCGGGCGCTGGCGGCTACACCGCCAGGCCGGAATGCCGAAATAATGGAGGTGGGAGTATTTTTGGAACCGCCCGTCAGACGCCCGGAAATCGCCGATTTTCCGGCATACTCCCCTTGACACCTTAAGGTGCGCCGCCCTCGCCGAGATAGGCTTCCTGCACCTTCGGGTTGTGCAGCAGGTCTTCGGCATTGCCTGTCATCGTGATCAGTCCGGAATCCATCACGTAGCCGCGGTGCGCGGCTTCCAGCGCCAGCTTGGCGTTCTGCTCGACCAGCAGGATCGTCACGCCCTGGGCCGAGACATTGCGCACCACTTCGAAGATCTTTTCCACCATGATCGGCGACAGCCCCATCGACGGCTCGTCCAGCAGCAGCAGCTTCGGGTGGCTCATCAGCGCGCGCGCCATCGCCAGCATCTGCTGTTCGCCGCCCGACAGTGTGCCGGCCATCTGCGCCGAGCGCTCCTTCAGGCGCGGGAAGACGCCGAACCACTTGTCGATGTCGGCCGCGATGCCGCCCTTGTCGTTGCGCGTGTAGGCGCCCATCAACAGGTTTTCGTGGATGCTCATGCGGGTGAAGACACCGCGCCCTTCCGGCACCATCGCCAACTGCTGCTTGACCAGGTTGAACGAGGTCACGCCCTTGATCGAGCGGCCGTCATACATCATCTCGCCGTCGACCTTGCATTCCGGCAGGGTGCCGGTGATCGCCTTCAGCGTGGTGGTCTTGCCGGCGCCGTTGGCGCCGATCAGCGTCACCAGTTCACCGGTGTGCACTTCCAGGTCGATGCCCTTGACCGCCTGGATGCCGCCGTAGGCGACCTGCAGGCCCTTCACCTTCAAAACGCATTCGGCGCGCGACGGTACCGTCCGTGCCGCCGTGATTTGCTCAGCCATCAGTGCGCCCCTCCCAGATACGCTTCAATCACCGCCGGATTCTTCTGCACTTCGGACGGGATGCCCTGCGCGATCGGCTTGCCGTAGTCGAGCACCGTCAGCTGGTCGCACAGGCCCATCACCAGCTTGACGTCGTGTTCGATCAACAGGATGGTCTTGCCCTCGGCCTTGATCTTGACCAGCAACTCGCGCAAGCCCAGTTTTTCGGTGGCGTTCATACCGGCCGCCGGCTCGTCCAGCGCCAGCAGTTGCGGGTCGGTCGCCAGCGCGCGCGCGATTTCCAGCCGCCGCTGGTCGCCGTAGGACAGGTGCTTCGAGGTGCGGTACGCGAACTGGCGGATACCGACGAATTCCAGCAACTGCATCGCCCGCTCGCGGATTTCCTCCTCCTCGCGGCGCGCCGCCTTGTGGCGCAGGATCGCGCCGAGCGCGCCCTGGTGCGTGCGCACGTGACGCCCGACCATCACGTTTTCCAGTGCCGACATTTCATTGAACAGGCGGATGTTCTGGAAGGTGCGGGCGATGCCGGCCTTG
This sequence comes from Burkholderiaceae bacterium, assembly GCA_049672545.1. Taxonomy (GTDB): domain Bacteria; phylum Pseudomonadota; class Gammaproteobacteria; order Burkholderiales; family Burkholderiaceae_D; genus DATJCV01. The sequence continues at coordinate 9,818 of JBATWJ010000480.1, read as the reverse complement.
GCCACTTCATGCGGCGCCGATGGCGAGTACGGCGCCCCGCCCAGCTCGAAGGTGCCGGTGTCGGCCTGGTACAGGCCGGTGATGACGTTGAAAAAGGTGGTCTTGCCGGCGCCGTTGGGGCCGATCAGGCCGTAGATCTGCCCTTTCGGGATCTTCAGGCTGACGTTGGACAACGCCTGCAGGCCGCCGAAGCGCTTGTTGACGCCGTTGATGTTCAGGATGATTTGTTCGCTCATGTGATCCTCACTCTCAGGCGGCGACCACGCCGGCGGCCTTGGCCGGCTTGTCGACGTCGGCGTCCGGCCGGTCTTCGTGCAGCGGCGCCGGCCACAGTCCGGCCGGGCGGTACAGCACGATCACCACCATCGCCAGGCCGTACAGCAGCTGGCGCAGCACTTCGGCATCGATCAGGACCTTGCCGAACGCCGCCATCTGGATCGGCTCCACCGTGTGGCGCAGCACTTCCGGCAGCGCCGCCAGCAGGATCGCGCCGAGGATCACGCCCGGCACGTGGCCCATGCCACCCAGCACCACCATCGCCAGCACCGCGATCGATTCCATCAGCGAGAACGACTCGGGCGACACGAAGCCCTGGAACGACGCGAACATCGCGCCGGAAACACCACCGAACGACGCGCCCATCGCAAACGCCAGCAGCTTGATGTTGCGGGTATTGATGCCCATCGCCTTGGCGGCGATTTCATCCTCGCGGATCGCCACCCAGGCGCGCCCGATGCGCGAATGCTGCAGCCGGATCGTGACGAAGATGATGACGATGCACAGCAGCAGGAACAGATAGTAATAGGCGTTCACCGACGGCATCGTGAACCAGCCGAGGTCGAGCGTGGCGTTGGAGCCGGGCTTGCCGGCCAGCGACACGCCGAAGATGCGGATCGGATCGATCAGGTTGATCCCCTGCGGGCCGTTGGTGATGTTGACCGGCGCGTTCAGGTTGTTCATGAAGATGCGGATGATTTCGCCGAAGCCGAGCGTGACGATCGCCAGATAGTCGCCGCGCAGCTTCAGCACCGGCAGGCCGAGCAGCATGCCGAACATCGCCGCCAGCGCCGCGCCGAGCGGCACGATCAGCCAGACCGACAGGTGGATGCCGTTCTGCGCCACCTCCGGACCGAAGATCCACAGCAGCGCATTGCCGATCATCGGGTATTGGTTGACGAAAGACTCCAGCACCACCGCGAACTGCGGCGAGGCCAGAAGGCCGGTCATGTAGGCGCCCAGCGCATAGAACGCGATGTAGCCGAGGTCGAGCAGGCCGGCGAAGCCGACCACGATGTTCAGCCCCAGCGCCAGCATGATGTACAGCAGCGCGAAATCCATGATCCGCACCCACGAATTGCCGTAGTTGGAAGCGACGATCGGGAACAGGATGAACAGCGCCAGCAGCAGCGCCAGGCTGGTGTAGGTGCGCCCCGGTTTGTGTTGGACGTCGAAAAAGCGGGCCATCTTGATCTCCTCAGGCGCGGTCGGCGACGCGTTCACCCATGATGCCCGAAGGCCGCAGGGTCAGAACGATGATCAGCACGACGAATGCAAAAATATCCTGGTAGTTGCTGCCGAAGAAGCCGCCGGTCAGGTCGCCGATGTAGCCGGCGCCGAGGCTCTCGATCAGGCCCAGCAGAATGCCGCCCAGCATGGCGCCGTAGATGTTGCCGATGCCGCCCAGCACCGCCGCCGAAAATGCCTTCAGACCGGGCACGAAGCCCATCGCGAATTGCGCCGACGAATAATTGGCGCCCCACATCACGCCGGCCACCGCCGCCAGCGCGGCGCCGATCACGAAGGTCATCACGATCACGCGGTTGGAATCGACGCCCATCAGGCCGGCGATGCGCGGGTTTTCAGCGGTGGCGCGCATCGCCCGGCCGATCCGGGTGCGCTCCACCAGCAGCACCAGGCCGACCATCGACAGCGCCGCCAGCACCAGCAGCATCACCTGGGTCGGCGAGATCAGCGCGCCGCCGATGTGGATCGGATCGGACGGCATCACCTGCGGGAACGGGATCGGGCTGCGGCCCCAGATCATCATCGCCAGCGTCTGCAGCAGAATCGACACGCCGATGGCGGTGATCAACGGCGCCAGCCGCGGCGCGTTGCGCAGCGGCCGGTAGGCGATGCGCTCGATGATGACGTTGACGATCACGCACACCGGAATCGCGCCGACGATCGCGATCAACAGCTTGACGATGCCCGGCAGATCGGGCGCCATTACCTGCACGTATTTCAGGATGACCAGCCCGACCATGGCGCCGATCATCAGCACGTCGCCGTGCGCGAAGTTGATCAGGTTCAGCACGCCATACACCATCGTGTAGCCGAGCGCGATCAACGCGTACATGCTGCCCAGCACCATGCCGTTGATGATCTGTTGGATAAGGGTATCCATGATTTCCTTGCTCTCTATCTGGAACGGTTCAAATCATTGAACGACTTCACGGCGCGGCACGAGGTGCGATGGCTGCAAAAATCATTCCCGACGACAAAAGCGGCACCCATATGGAACATGTGGGTGCCGCTCTGGTGATCAGCGCAAATTATCCGAAGAAGCGGGCCGGGACGGCCGCGGGGCGGGGGAAGGGGGAAATACTACCGAGCTTGCTGCACATGATGGTCTCCTGTTCGTCTTTGGATAAAAACGTTTTTGTAGTTTTGGGCCGTGCCTTATGGACCCGGCAATCTAAGTTGGGCGGCATTATTACCCAACCGCGAAGGGCGCGCAAGCAGCGGAGCGGCTTGCCGCGCAATCCGGCGATGCGGCCAAAACCCAATATCCATGCGGGCTCCCGGCGGGAGCGCCGAATTTCGGCAAGCCGTCATCATAACGATTAAGAGCAAAAACTATCGATGGAATTTCCATCCATGTCCAGAATTTAATTCCGTACCGCGCGCGTTGCACCCAGGCCCTTGGGCAGCGGAAAAACCACGTTTTCCTCCACCCCTTCCAGCGTGCGCACGCTGTGCGCGCCGCACTGCTTCAGGCGCTCGATCACCGCCTGCACCAGTACTTCCGGCGCCGACGCGCCGGCGGTGACGCCGATCCGGCTCTTGCCCTGCAGCCAGGCCGGGTCGATCTGCGCCGCATCATCGACCATGTAGGCGGTCGCGCCCTTCTTCTGCGCGACCTCGCGCAGCCGGTTCGAGTTCGAGCTGTTCGGGCTGCCGACCACGATCACCACCTCGACCTGCGGCGCCATGAACTTGACCGCTTCCTGGCGATTGGTGGTGGCATAGCAGATGTCGCCCTTCTTCGGCTCGACGATCTGCGGAAAACGGCGCTTCAGCGCGGCGATCACGTCGGCGGTGTCGTCGATCGACAGCGTGGTCTGCGTGACATACGCCAGCAGCGCCGGGTCGCGCACCTGCAGCCGCTCGACGTCGTCGACCGTCTCGACCAGATGCATGCCGGCATCGGCCTGCCCCATCGTGCCTTCCACCTCGGGATGGCCCTGATGGCCGATCATCACGATCTCGCGGCCGTCGCGCCGCATCTTGGCCACCTCGACATGGACCTTGGTCACCAACGGGCAGGTGGCGTCGAAGATCTTCAGCCCGCGCGCCGCCGCCTCCTGCTGCACCGCGCGGGAGACGCCGTGCGCGGAAAAAATCACGGTGCTGCCGGCCGGCACGTCGGCCAGCTCTTCGATGAAGATCGCGCCCTTCCGGCGCAGGTCATCGACCACGTAGGCGTTGTGCACGATTTCATGGCGCACGTAGATCGGCGCGCCGAATTCCTGCAGCGCGCGCTCGACGATTTCGATCGCACGGTCGACGCCGGCGCAAAAGCCGCGCGGCTGCGCCAGCAGGATTTCCTTTGTGGATGGATTGTCCATGAGTGTTCTACCAAGGTGCCGGCGCCGCGCGAAACGGCACAGGCGTTCTACAGGATACCGATGATCCGGACTTCGAATTTCACCGTCTGTCCGGCCAGCGGATGATTGAAATCAAACAGTGCGCCATCGGCGTCGATCGCGCGCAGCACGCCGGCGAACTGGCCGCCGCCGGGCGCGGCGAATTCGACCAGATCGCCGACCTGATATTGCTCATTGCTGTCCGAATGCTGTTCCAGCGTCGCGCGCGACACGCGCTGGATCAGGTCCGGGTTGCGTGCGCCGAAGGCCTGTTCCGGCGCCAGCTCGAAGGTCTGGTGCGCGCCTTCCGGCAGGCCGAGCAGGCAGGCTTCGAGGAACGGCGCCAGCTGGCCGCCGCCGAACTGCAGCGTGGCCGGATTGCCGCCGAAGGTGGACACGATGTCGCTGCCGTCGGCAGCCGCCAGCCGGTAATGCAGCGTCAAATAAGAAGCGTCGGTGATGACGGGTTGGGCGTTGGTCATGAGAAAGAATCGACGAAGGAATGGCGTATTATCCCGGAAACGCCGGCCGCCCGGGGCGCGCGCCGGTCCGCCGCCGCACCTTTTTCCGCTTTCCCGCACACGATGGCAATCACCGACTGGCCTGCCGAACAACGTCCGCGCGAACGCCTGATCCGGCAGGGATCGCAGGCGCTGTCGGATGCCGAATTGCTGGCGGTGTTCCTGCGCGTCGGCGTCGTCGGCAAGAGCGCGGTCGATCTGGCGCGCGACATGCTGGCGCATTTCGGCTCGCTGCAGCGGCTGTTCGCGGCGCCGCTGGCCGAATTTTCCGCGTTGAACGGACTGGGGCCGGCCAAGTACGCGCAACTGCAGGCGGTGCTGGAGCTGGCGCGGCGCGCGCTGCACGAGGAATTGCAGGATGGCGCGCTGCTGGATTCGCCGCAGGCGGTACGGCATTACTTGCAATTACTGCTCGCGCACAAGCCTCACGAATCGTTCGCGGTGCTGTTCCTGGATGCCCGCAACCGGCTGATCGCGGCCGAGGAACTGTTCCGCGGCACACTGACCCATGCCAGCGTCTATCCGCGCGAAGTGGTCAAGGCGGCGCTGGCGCACAATGCCGCCGCGCTGCTGCTGGCGCACAACCACCCGTCCGGCTCGCCGCAGCCGAGCGCCGCCGACCGCGCGCTGACCGCAGCGCTGAAACAGGCGCTGGCCTTGGTCGACGTGCGCGTGCTCGACCACTTCATCGTCGCCCGCGCCGGCATCCATTCTTTCGCCGAGCACGGACAGCTGTAGCGCCGGCCTGATCTGGAAGAATGGGAGTATGCCGTTTTTTCGCCATATCCCGCAGGATCGACGTGCGGTCTGAAAAATACACCATGCAGTATCAGAAAGGAAGAACACGACGCCTCCCTGCAAGGCCTTGCGTCGAACAGCTAATTGTTAAATTTCATCAAATCAAAAGACACAGTTTTTTTGCACAAGTCGTTGAATAGACGCGCTTTTTTGACTATACTCTCGCCTTTTCCAATGTCGGAAACTTTAAGGAGCAAAACATGGCACGTGTCTGCCAAGTCACCGGGAAGGCGCCGATGGTCGGCAACAACGTCTCCCATGCGAACAACAAGACCAAGCGCCGCTTCCTGCCGAACCTGCAGAATCGCCGCATCTTCGTCGAATCGGAAAACCGCTGGGTGTCGCTGCGCGTCTCCAATGCCGGCCTGCGCGTGATCGACAAGATCGGCATCGACGCCGTGCTGGCCGACCTGCGCGCACGCGGCGAGAAGGTCTGATTTTTTGCGAATTCCTTGTCTTGCGGCACAGAGTTAAGCGAAGCGTTACTCTGTCCCCCACTGACTAAAGAGAAGAACGAACAATCTATCCCGGCCGAGACTTTCCTTCTCGACCGCATACACAAAGAGGACCCATCATGGCTAAAACCGGCCGCGACAAAATCAAGCTGGAATCGACCGCAGGCACCGGTCATTTCTATACCACCACCAAGAACAAGCGCACCACGCCTGAAAAAATGGAGATCATGAAGTTCGATCCCAAGGCACGCAAGCACGTGGCGTACAAGGAAACCAAGATCAAGTAACACGGTCTCTTCCATCGCTAGCCCCGCACGGTTTTGCGGGGCTTTTTATCGCGCACCGTCCTCCTGGCAGACGCCGCCGGCAGCGGTTTCCGCAGCGCCGCGCCGGCGGAGTCGGTCACACCGGTGCTCCGTCCGCGATAAAATCGGTTATGATTTATCCAATTCCCCGCCGCAAGGCCGCTTGCCGCAGCTTTCAAAGCCTGGCCTGACCTCTCCGGTTTGCATGCATCCGGGCGCTGCCTCGGCCGCGGATTCCACGCAGGAATGGTAGACCGGCCGTCCGCTGCTGACTAATCCTTTTTCCCTCGATCAGAGAAAGCCATGAGCGAAAACATCAAATACATCACTGATTCCTCCTTTGAAACCGACGTGCTCAAATCGGACAAGCCCGTGCTGGTCGATTTTTGGGCGGAATGGTGCGGTCCGTGCAAGATGATTGCGCCGATCCTGGAAGAAGTGGCGAAGGAGTACGACGGCAAGCTGCAGATCGCCAAGATGGACGTCGACGCCAACCAGGCGATGCCGGCCAAGTTCGGCATCCGCGGCATCCCGACGCTGATCCTGTTCAAGAACGGCGTGCCGGCGGCGCAGAAAGTGGGCGCGATGGCCAAGGGCCAACTGACCTCCTTCATCGACAGCAACATCTGAGTTTTCCGGCGGCGGTGCGCCCGCACCGCCGTCCTGCATCGTTTCCCCCACCGCAGTCCCCTCCCCCACCCATTTAGATCCCGTCCGGGACACACCTATGCATTTATCTGAATTGAAGGCGTTACACGTCTCCGCATTGCTGGAAATGGCGATCAGCCTCGACATCGACAACGCGGCGCGTCTGCGCAAACAGGAACTGATGTTCGCGATCCTGAAAAAACGCGCGAAACAGGGCGAGCAAATCTTCGGCGACGGCGCCCTCGAAGTGCTGCCCGACGGCTTCGGCTTCCTGCGCTCGCCCGACGCCAGCTACATGGCGTCGACCGACGACATCTACATCTCGCCATCGCAGATCCGCCGCTTCAACCTGCACACCGGCGACTCGATCGAAGGCGAAGTACGCACACCGAAGGACGGTGAACGCTATTTCGCGCTGGTCAAGGTCGACAAGGTCAACGGCGAATCGCCGGAAGCCTCGAAACACCGCATCCTGTTCGAAAACCTGACGCCGCTGCATCCGAACGAGCCGCTGCGCCTGGAACGCGAGATGAACGGCCAGGAAAACATCACCGGCCGCATCATCGACATGATCGCGCCGATCGGCAAGGGCCAGCGCGGCCTCTTGGTGGCGTCGCCGAAATCCGGCAAATCGGTGATCCTGCAGCACATCGCGCACGCGATCACCGCCAACCATCCGGACATCACGCTGATCGTGCTCTTGATCGACGAACGGCCGGAAGAAGTGACCGAGATGCAGCGTTCGGTGCGCGGCGAAGTGGTGGCCTCGACCTTCGACGAACCCGCCACGCGCCACGTTCAGGTCGCCGAAATGGTGCTGGAAAAAGCCAAGCGCCTGGTCGAAATGAAGAAGGACGTGGTGATCCTGCTGGACTCGATCACCCGTCTGGCGCGCGCCTACAACACCGTGATCCCGGCTTCCGGCAAGGTGCTGACCGGTGGCGTCGACGCCAACGCGCTGCAGCGACCGAAACGCTTCTTCGGCGCCGCCCGCAACATCGAGGAAGGCGGCTCGCTGACCATCATCGCCACCGCGCTGATCGAGACCGGTAGCCGCATGGACGACGTGATTTACGAAGAATTCAAGGGCACCGGCAACATGGAAGTGCACCTCGAACGGCGCCTGGCCGAGAAGCGCGTCTACCCGGCGATCAACCTGAACAAGTCCGGCACGCGACGCGAAGAATTGCTGATCAAGCCGGACCAGCTGCAGAAGATCTGGATCCTGCGCAAGCTCCTGTACGGCATGGACGAGATCGAGGCGATGGAATTCATCCTCGGCAAGATGAAAGAAACCAAGACCAATGCCGAATTCTTCGACATGATGCGCCGCGGCGGATAAAACCGACGTGTCTGCAAGAGAAGCGCAGGTTTGCCGCCTGCGCTTTTTTTATGCCGGCAGCTTCAGGTCGAAGCGCACCGCCAACAGGCGCAGGAGCGACGTCACCAGGATGCAGGCCGCCAGCGCGCCGGTCTGCGGCATGCCGCTCCAGTCCAGCAGCAGGTAGACCCAGCAGCCGGCGAACGAGCAGGTCGCGTACAGCTGGCCGCGCCGGAACACCAGCGGGATTTCATTGCAGATGACGTCGCGCAGCACGCCGCCGAAGATGCCGGTGATCACGCCCATCATCACGCAGACGAACATCGACATCCCGGCTTCCTGCGCCACCGAGGCGCCGGCGGCGGAAAACAGGCCGAGGCCGAGCGCGTCGGCGAAGATGATCGCCCGTTCCGCGGTCGACGAGCGCAGCCGGTGCGATAGCGGGATCACCACCAGCGCCAGCGCGAAGATCAGCAGCGTGTACGCCTCGTGCTGGACCCAGAAGAACGGACGGCGGTCGAGCAGGATGTCGCGCAGCGTGCTGCCGCCGAAGGCGGTGATGAAGGCGACGATGAACACGCCGATCATGTCCATCTGCTTGCGGCGCGCCTCGATGAAGCCGGAGCAGGCGAAGGCGAGGATGCCGGCGGCTTCGATCGCCTGCAATACCGTGTGCATGCCCGCTTCGATGCCGATCGCCATCGCGCCCCTCTTTCATCGTCGCGCCATTCTAGAGCGAATTCAGCCGACCCGGCTCACCGATACCTGCGGCTGGCGGTCGGTTCTGCCGACGATGTATAATCGCGGGTTCCGATTTTTCGGAAAACCCGGAATTTGGATTCAACCCAGGCAAGTGATCGGCAATCGGGTCAAGAAGCATGGCGACCGACGAAGTGGCGATTGGCTACCCAACCATCGAGGCAAAAATGAAAGAAGGCATCCATCCCGATTATCGCGAAGTCGTGTTCCACGATCTGTCCTGCGACTTCAAGTTCATCACCCGCTCGACCATCCAGACGCGCGAAACGATCGACTTCGAAGGCAAGCAGTACCCGCTGGTGAAGATCGAAGTCTCGTCCGAATCGCACCCGTTCTACACCGGCAAGCACAAGATCGTCGACACCGCCGGCCGCGTGGAAAAATTCCGCCAGAAGTTCGGCAAGGTCGGTTCCAAGACCCAGACGGCGGAATAAGCTCCGCTTCCGGTCCGAAAAAGGCAGCTGCGGCTGCCTTTTTTCTTTGCCGCCGCCGCCGGAGGCGGGCAGGTTTTGCGGCACAATAACGCCCTACCCGCATTCCCTGCCCGATATTCACCCAATGCCGATGAAGCCAGTCCGCCTGCCCGCTTCCGCCACCCGCGCGCTGCCGCGCTGGGGTCTGTTCGCGCTGGGGCTGCTGTACATTCTGCCGGGGCTGGTCGGGCGCGATCCGTGGAAGAACGACGATGCCGCCGGCTTCGGCATCATGTGGACCATGGCGCACGGCGGGCTGGCCGACTGGCTGTGGCCGCACGTGGTCGGCCTGAAGATGTCGACCGAAGCACCGTTGACCTACTGGGCCGGCGCGCTGTGCATCCAGCTGTTCGGCTGGCTGTTCGGAGACGTACTGGCGGCGCGGCTGGCGGTCGTCGGCTTCTTCCTGCTCGGTTCGCTGTCGGTCTGGTATGCCACCTATCTGCTCGGCCGCCGCGCCGAGGCGCAGCCGCTGATCCTGGCGTTCGGCGGCCAACCGCAACCGAAGGATTTCGGCCGCACGCTGGCCGACGGCGCCTTCCTGATCTACCTCGGCTTTCTCGGCCTGCTGCTGCACAGCCACCAGGACAGTTCGCAGGCGCTGCTGGTCGCGCTGGTGGCGTTTTCGATGTACGGCGCGGCGCGCCTGTTCGACGCCGGCAGCACGCCGGG
>JBATWJ010000479.1:0-2612 GCA_049672545.1 Burkholderiaceae bacterium | reverse complement strand
CGCCGCGTCGAACGGCTGGTACGGCGGCGCACGGCCGAGCTGCGGCTGGCCAACCGGCGCCTGAACCAGGATATCGCAGCCCGGGTGCGCGCCGAAAAGGCGCTGCAGTTGCGGCAGCGCGCGATCGAAGCCAGCGCCAACGCGATCGTCATCGTCAGCGCCGAGGCGCCCGACTATCCGATCGAATACGTCAACCCCGCGTTCGAGCGCAACAGCGGCTTTGCCTCCGCCGACATGCTGGGCAAGAGCGTGCGTGCAATGCAGTGCGACGAGCGCGACCAGCAGGCGATCGAGGAAATCCGCGCCGCGCTGCGCGAGCGGCGCGAGGGCAAGACGGTGCTGCGCAACATGCGGCGCGACGGCAGCGTCTACTGGAACGAGTTCTACCTGTCGCCGGTGGTCGACGACAACGGTATCGTCAGCCATTTCGTGATCGCCCAGTACGACATCACCGCCACCAAGAACTACGAGGCCGAGTTGGAATTCCAGGCCAACTACGATGTGCTGACCGGACTGGCCAACCGCAGCCTGCTGCGCGACCGCCTGGCGCAGGCGATCGCCTACGCCGACCGCTACGACCACGCGGTATGCCTGATCTACATCGACCTCGACCAGTTCAAGTTCATCAACTACGCGCTCGGCCACCATGCCGGCGACACGCTGCTGCGCCAGATCGCCGAGCGCCTGAAGCAGGGCCTGCGCGAAGCCGACACCGTGGCGCGTCTGAACGGCGACGAGTTCCTGCTGATCTTCATCGACGATCGCGCGCAAAGCACCGCGGTCGGCATCGTCCAGCGCATCATGCAGACGGTGGCCAAGCCGCTGAAGATCGACGACCACGAGCTGTACCTGACCTGCAGCGTCGGCATCGCGGTCTATCCGGGCGACGCCATTGACGCCGAGGCGCTGACCAAGCACGCCGAGATCGCGATGTACCGCGCCAAGGAAATGGGGCGCAGCACCTACCAGTTCTACACGCCGGAAATGAACGAGCGCGCGCTGGAGCGGCTGCGGCTGGAAAGCGACCTGCGCGGCGCCCTGGAGCGCGGCGAATTCCTGCTGCACTACCAGCCGCAGGTGGATCTGCACAGCGGCCGCGTGATCGGCATGGAAGCGCTGGTCCGCTGGCAGCATCCGCAACTGGGGCTGGTGTCGCCGGCGCGTTTCATCGGCCTGGCCGAGGAAACCGGGCTGATCGTGCCGCTCGGCGCCTGGGTGATCCGCGCCGCCTGCCGCCAGAACAAGGCTTGGCAGGACGCCGGCCTGCCGCCGCTGCGGGTGTCGGTCAACCTGTCGGCGCGCCAGTTCTACCAGAAGGAGCTGGCGCAGTCGATCGCGGCGGTGCTGGAGGAAACCGGGCTGGCGCCGCACTGCCTTGGCATCGAGCTGACCGAAAGCCTGGTGATGGCCGACGTCGAACAGGCAATCGAGATTCTGCAACGGCTGCGCGCGATCGGCGTGCAGACCTCGATCGACGACTTCGGCACCGGCTATTCCAGCCTGTCCTACCTGAAACGCTTCCCGGTCGACGTGCTGAAGATCGACCAGTCCTTCGTGCGCGACATCACGCTGGACGCCGACGATGCCGCCATCGTGCTATCGATCATCTCGCTGGCGCACAACCTGAAGATGGGGGTGATCGCCGAAGGCGTCGAGACCGCCGAACAGCTCGACTTCCTGCGCTGCAACGGCTGCAACGAGATCCAGGGCTACCACTTCAGCCGGCCGCTGCCGTCCGACGAATTCCAGCAGCTGCTGCGCGACGGCAAATGCCTGCCACCCGACATGGGAATGGAAGTCGACGGCTGGCGCAGCGTCGAGCGCCGCGGCTGAGCTCACGGCCTCCCCAAATACCCGCTGCAGTATTTTTAAACCCGCGCACCATTCCTGCGGGAATAATAGTATTTTTTCGTATACTCCCCATATCGCACCTTTGCGGTGACGGCACGGGCTTTCCGCGATAATGAACGGGTCGTGCCGCGCCCTCGCGCATACCCGCAGCCGGTGCGCAGGCGCGGCTCCCATCATCCGTCGCAAGGAGGGCAGCATGGCCGGCACCCGGATAGAGCGCGATTCCTTTGGTCCCATCGACGTCCCCGCCGATCGCCTGTGGGGCGCGCAGACGCAGCGTTCGCTGCAGCATTTCCATATTTCCAGCGAGCGCATGGCGCCGGAACTGATCGCGGCGCTGGCGGCGGTCAAGCAGGCGTGCGCCGAGGTCAACGGCGAACTCGGACTGCTGGAGGCGGCGCAAGCGGCGGCGATCGCGCAGGCCGCCGAGGAAGTGGCAGCCGGCCGCCATGCCGGCGAATTTCCGCTGGCGGTGTGGCAGACCGGCTCCGGCACCCAGACCAACATGAACATGAACGAAGTGCTGGCCAATCGCGCCTCCGAATTGCGCGGCGGCGAGCGCGGCGAGCGGCGCCTGGTGCATCCGAACGACGACGTCAATCGCGGCCAGTCGTCCAACGACATCTTCCCGACCGCGATGCACGTCGCCGCCGCGCAGCAGATCTCAGGCGCGCTGCTGCCGTCGCTGCGGCGGCTGCGGGCGACGCTGGCGGCCAAGGCCGACGAATTCAAGGACATCGTCAAGATCGGTCGCACCCACC
>JBATWJ010000478.1:0-8413 GCA_049672545.1 Burkholderiaceae bacterium | reverse complement strand
CAGCGGCTCGGCGCCCGGCGACAGCCGCAGCCGTTCGCGGTAGACGCGCTCCAGCGCGCCGGCGTCCAGCCCTTTCAGCAGCGCGACGCGGCGCGTCAGACTTTCGCGGAATTCGATCTCGCCGCGCATCGCCGCCTCGGTGATCGCCGCCACCTGCGGCTTCAGGCCCTGCATGTCGGCGATTTCGTCGATGCATTCGATCGTGATCAGCGTCGAATCCATGTCCATCGCCAGCAGCTTGAATTCCGACAGCCGGCGCCCGGGCGGCACGAAGGCGTAGTCGAGCCGGGCATCGAGGCAGGCGGCATCGACCGCGTCTTTCAGCGCCGGCGAGTAGGTGACGCCTTCGCAGCGCCAGGCATGCTCCGACAGCGGTGCGACGCGCGCGGCGCGGGCAAGGGCGGCGACGCTGTCGACGGCGGAGGCGGCGTTGGCGGCGGGGCTTTGCAGAATCAGGTTCATCGGTTGCGGGCGATTATTGACTATAAGGAGTATGTGTAAAAAATTCAGTGTTTACGCCCGGAACATGGGCATGATGTTGGGAGTATATGGGGAGTTCATGGGTATTCAGTCGCGCCGGCGCTAGCCGACCAGCATCCGTATCGTCGCCTTCACCTGTGCCACGCGCGCGCCCAGGTCCGGCATGCTGGCAGTCACGCGCAGTTTGTCCTGGCCGTGCAGCTTGATGTGGCGGTTCTTCTGGATCAGTTCGATGATGCGCATCGCATCGATCGGCGGGTTCGGCTCGAACTGCAGTACCGCCGATTCGTTGTGGGCGTCGATCTTGACGATGCCGGCACCGCGCGCGGCCAGCCGCAGCCGGTGCGTCTCGATCAGCGCCCGCACCGCGTCCGGCAGCTTGCCGAAGCGATCGATCAATTCTTCCTGCAGGTCGTCGATCGCATCCATTGTCGCGCAATTGGCCAGCCGCTTGTACAGCGACAGCCGCTCGTGGACGTCGCCGCAGAAGTCGGCCGGCAGCAGCGCCGGCACGTGCAGGTTGATTTCCGTGGTGGACGACAGCGGCGCCTCCAGGTCCGGTTCGCGGCCGGCCTTCAGCGCCTTCACCGCTTCGTTCAGCATGTCGGAATACAGCTGGAAGCCGATCTCGGTCATTTCGCCGGATTGGTTTTCGCCCAGCACTTCGCCGGCGCCGCGGATTTCCAGGTCGTGCATCGCCAGGTAGAAACCGCTGCCGAGTTCTTCCATCTGCTGGATCGCATCCAGCCGCCGCTCGGCCTGCTTGGTCAAGCCGCGCACGTCGTTGACCAGCAGGTAGGCATATGCCTGGTGGTGCGAGCGGCCGACGCGCCCGCGCAACTGGTGCAGCTGCGCCAGCCCGAACTTGTCGGCGCGGTGCATGACGATGGTGTTGGCGGTCGGCACGTCGATGCCGGTCTCGATGATGGTGGTGCAGAGCAGGATGTTGAAGCGCTGGGCGACGAAGTCGCGCATCACCTTTTCCAGCTCGCGCTCATGCATCTGGCCGTGGGCGACACCGATGCGCGCTTCCGGCAGCAGTTCTTCCAGCATCGCGCGCCGGTTTTCGATGGTTTCGACCTCGTTGTGCAGGAAGTACACCTGGCCGCCGCGCTTCAGCTCGCGCAGGCAGGCTTCGCGGATCACCGCCTCGCCTTCGCTGCGCACGAAGGTCTTGATCGCCAGCCGCTTCTGCGGCGCGGTGGCGATCACCGAAAAGTCGCGCAAGCCTTCCAGCGCCATGCCGAGCGTGCGCGGGATCGGCGTTGCCGTCAGCGTCAGCACGTCGACCTCGGCGCGCAAGGCCTTCAACGCCTCCTTCTGGCGCACGCCGAAGCGGTGTTCCTCGTCGATGATGACCAGTCCCAGCCGCGAAAATTTCACGTCCTTCGACAGCAGCTTGTGGGTGCCGATGACGATGTCGATGCTGCCGTCGGCCAGCCCCTTGATCGCCTGCGTGACTTCCTTGCCGGTACGGAAGCGCGACAGTTCGGCGATCCTGACCGGCCAGTCGGCGAAGCGGTCGGCGAACAGCTGCGCGTGCTGTTCGGCCAACAGCGTGGTCGGCGCCAGGATCGCCACCTGCTTGCCGCCCATCACGGCGACGAAGGCGGCGCGCAGCGCCACTTCCGTCTTGCCGAAGCCGACGTCGCCGCAGATCAGCCGGTCCATCGGTTTGCCGGACGCCATGTCCTCGATCACGGCTTGGATCGCGGCGGCCTGGTCCGGCGTTTCCTCGAAGCCGAAGCTGTCGGCAAAGGCCGCGTAATCCTGCGCGGAATACTCGAAGCGGTGGCCCTGGCGCAGCGCGCGGCGCGCGTACAGGTTCAGCAGTTCGGCGGCGGTGTCGCGTATCTGCTTGGCGGCGCGCTGGCGTGCCTTTTCCCATTGGCCGGAGCCGAGCGCGTGCAGCGGCGCTTCGTCCGGTGCGGCGCCGGAATAGCGCGAGATCACGTGCAATTGCGCCACCGGCACGTACAGCTTGGTGTCCTTCGCGTATTCCAGGTGCAGGAATTCAGTCTCGCCGACGCCCAGGTCCATGCTGACCAGCCCGCGGTAGCGGCCGATGCCGTGATTCACGTGCACCACCGGGTCGCCGATCTTCAGTTCCGACAGGTCGCGCACCATCGCCTCGACCTGGGTCGCGCCTTCGCGGCCCTTGTTGCCGGCGCGCCCCGGGCGGCGGCCGCTGTTGGCGTACAGCTCGGTCTCGGTGACGAAGGCGACGCCGTCCAGCACGAAGCCGGCGTACAAGGGTGCTACGCCCAGCATCAGCGGCGCGTCGGCGGCGACGAAATCGGCGTAACCGTCGCAGCCGTCGAAGCGCAGATCGTGTTCGTTCAGGTATTGCTGCAGCGTTTCACGGCGGCCGTTCGATTCGGCGCAGATCAGCACGCGCTTCTTGCTCTTCAGCAGCCAGCCGCGCAGGTTGGCCAGCGGATCGTCGGCGCGGCGGTTGACGGCGACGTCGGGAATCGGCGCCGACAGCTCCGATGCGCCGGCGCCGGGCTGCAGCGTCCAGCGTGCATGCGGCTTGGCCAGCGTGAAGAAATCCTCATCGCGCAGGAACAGTGTCTCCGGCGCCAGCAGCGGCCGTTCGCGGTCCGCCTTCAGGAAGTTGTAGCGCGATTGCGTATCGGCCCAGAAGCGGCGGATCGCGTCGTCGACGTCGCCAACCAGCGCCAGCATCGCATCGTCCGGCAGGTATTCGAACAGCGTCGCGGTGCGCTCGAAGAAGAGCGGCAGATAGTATTCGATACCGGCGGCGGCGATGCCGTGGCTGATGTCGCGGTAGATCGTCGCGCGCGACGGATCGCCCTCGAACACTTCGCGCCAGCGGCCGCGGAACGCGGTGCGCGCCGCCTCGTCCATCGGGAATTCACGGCCTGGCAGCAGCCGCACCTCGTGCACCGGGTACAGCGAACGCTGGCTGTCGGCGTCGAAGGTGCGGATCGACTCGATGGTGTCGCCGAACAGGTCGAGCCGGTACGGCAGCGCCGAGCCCATCGGGAACAGGTCGATCAGGCCGCCGCGCACCGAATATTCGCCGGGCGACATCACCTGCGACACGTGGCTGTAGCCGGCCAGCGTCAGCTGCGATTTCAGGCGCGCCTCGTCCAGCGTCTCGCCCTTCTTGAAGAAGAAGGTGTACGCGGCCAGGAACGGCGGCGGCGCCATCCGCGCCAGCGCGGTGGTGGCGGCGACGATCAGCACGTCGCACTGGCCGTTGCGGATTTCGTAGAGCGTCGCCAGCCGCTGCGACACCAGGTCCTGGTGCGGCGAGAAGGCGTCGTAGGGCAGGGTTTCCCAGTCTGGCAGCAGGTGGCAGCGCAGCGCTTCGGCGCCGGCCTCGCGAAACCAAGGAATCTCCGCGCGCAAGCGCTGGGCGTCGGCGGCGTTGGCCACCACCACCGCCAGCATCCGGCCCTGGCGCTTCAGCTCGGCCGCCGCCTGCGCCAGCGCCCAGGCATCGGCCGAACCGTTCAGCGGCGGCAGCGCGAAGCGCTGGCCGGATTTGGGAAAGAGTTTTGAGAGGTCAGGAAACATCGGGGGAGGGGCGGCAGGCGCCGGAAGCGGCGGTCGAAAAGCCTGCGGGGGTAGGGGTTTGACGGTTAGAATCTGGCCCACATTATAAGTTATGCCAGTGCCGCCGTCGGAATGGCGGCTGGCACCGAACCGCATCGCCGCCATGGATTTTTCCCCTTCGTCTTCGTCGGGTCCGCAGGATTCACAGCCGCGGCCGCGCTGCGTCGCATTGATCCCGGCGGCTGGTGTCGGCGCACGGATGGCGGCCGGCTGCCCCAAGCAATACCTGCCGCTGGCTGGCAAGCCGATGCTGCGTCACGTGCTGGACACTTTCGCCGCCGCCGCCGCGATCGCGCGCGTCTACGTGGTGGTCGGCGCCGACGACGGCTATATCGACGCGCTGCTGGCCGAGATGCCGCAGGCGGCGCGTATCGGCGTGCTGCGTTGCGGCGGTGACAGCCGCCGGCAGTCGGTATTGAACGGCCTGCTGGCGCTGGCTGCCGAGGTCGGCGCCGACGACTGGGTGCTGGTGCATGACGCCGCTCGGCCTGGCCTGACCATCGACCTGATCGACGACCTGATCGGCGCGGTACATGAGGACGCGGTCGGCGGCCTGCTGGCGCTGCCGGTGGTCGATACGTTAAAGCGCGAGGATGGTGCCGGGCGAGCCGCGGCCACCGTGCCGCGCGCCGGCCTGTGGGCGGCGCAGACGCCGCAGATGTTCCGCTACGGATTGCTGCTGCGGGCGTTGCAGGCGGCCGGCGAGGTCACCGACGAAGCCAGTGCGGTCGAGGCGCTCGGGCTGCGGCCGAAGCTGGTGGCCGGCAGCTCGTGCAATTTCAAGGTCACGCTGCCGCAGGACGTGGCGCTGGCCGAACTGTTCTTGGGAGAAAAGGCATGATGCGCCATCCGGGCTTCAGGATCGGCCAGGGCTACGACTGCCATGCATTGGTGCCGGGCCGGCCGCTGGTGATCGGCGGCGTGACGATCGCGCACCACGCCGGCCTGCTCGGCCACTCCGATGCCGACGTGCTGCTGCACGCGGTGACCGACGCGCTGATCGGCGCCGCCGGGTTGGGCGACATCGGCCGCCATTTCCCCGACACCGATCAGCGCTTCGCCGGCGCCGATTCACGCGTGCTGCTACGCGAAGCCGTGGCGCGGCTGGCGGCGGCCGGCTATGCGATCGGCAACGTCGATGCGACCGTGATCGCGCAGGCGCCGAAGCTGGCGCCGCACATCGCGCGCATCGTCACCAATCTGGCGGCCGACCTCGGCATCGACGCCGAATACGTGAACGTCAAGGCGAAAACCAACGAAAAACTCGGCTATCTCGGCCGCGGTGAAGGCATCGCCGCCGAGGCGGTGGCGCTGGTCTATCGCGCCGGCGCGGACTGAGCCTCGCGGCGATTTCATTCGCCAATCGCGGATATGCAAATTGCCAATTTGCCCTTTGCGCCGCGTACCGCGACAATCCTACCGTCCCGCCACGCCCGGCGCGGCGACTCACCCAGTATCCGCAATCCCGTCAATCCGATCTTTTGAAGGAGAGCATCATGGCCAACGAGGGCTACCACGAACCGATCGAGAAGCTGTCGGCCGAAACCATGGACATGCACCGCGCGGTGCAGTCGCTGATGGAAGAGCTGGAAGCGGTCGACTGGTACAACCAGCGCATGGACGCATGCACCGACCCGGAGCTGAAGCGCATCCTGCAGCACAACCGCGACGAGGAAAAGGAGCACGCGGCGATGGTGCTGGAATGGATCCGCCGGCGCGACCCGAAGATGGATCAGGAACTGAGGGAAAACCTGTTCAAGACCGGCCCGATCACCGGCGACCACGACCACGATCATTGAGCCGGCGGCCAGCCGACGTTACTCCGATCAAGTTTATCGTTCCGGCTTTTGCTGGAATGGCGGGGAACGGGTCCGCTTGGCCTCAGGCCGTCAGCCGCGGCAGTTCGATCCTGACCAGCAGGCCGCCGCCGTCCCGGTTGCATAGTCGCAGGCTGCCGTCGTGGCGACGGATCACGCGGTCGACGATCGCCAGCCCCAGGCCGGCGCCGCTGGCCTGGCTGCGCGCCGCGTCCATGCGCGCGAACGGCTTCAGCAGCCGGCCGATTTCCGCTTCCGGCACGCCGCTGCCGTGGTCGGCGATCTCGACCACCGCGCGGTTGTTTTCGAGGCGGCAGGCCAGATCCACCTGCGCCGTCTGCGCGCCATCCGCCTTGCCGTAGCGGCGCGCGTTTTCCAGCAAATTGACGAACACGCGCCGCAATTCGAGCGGGTCGCCGCGCACCGCAACCTGCGGTTGCAGCGTGGCGGCGATCTTCAGATCGGGCTGGCGCGCTTCCTGTTGCGCGACCTCAGCCAGCAGCGCCGACAGGTCGAGCACGGCCTGGCGACTGGCGTCGACCGGCCGCGCGTAATCGAGGAACTGGCCGATGATCGCGTCCATCTGGGCCAGGTCGGACTGCATGCCGCGCCGCGCCTCCTCCGGGAGCTCCGGCGCCATTTCGACTTCCAGCAGCATGCGCGCCAGCGGCGTGCGCAGGTCATGCGAAATCCCGGCCAGCACCAGCGCGCGATCGGACTCGACCCGCTTCAGGTCGTCGACCATCTGGTTGAAGCTGCGATTGGCTTCGCGGATTTCGGTCGGGCCCTTTTCCGGCAGCGCATCGGGCTCGCGGCCGCGCGCGATCGCGCGGGCAGCGGCGGTCAGGCGGGCCAGCGGCTGATTGATCAGGCCGGAAATGAACACCGCGCCCAGCAACGACAGCAACAGCACGACGCTGGCCCAGCCGGCCCATTGCAGGCTGGTGTTGCGGCCGATGCGTTCGCGATCCAGCATCAGCCAGTATTCGTCGTCGTCGATCGCAAAGCTGACCCAGAAGCCAGCGACGTCGTTGACGCGGCTGGCGAAGCGGGTATCGGCGCCAAGCCGGCTGCGGATCGCGTCGCGTGCCTGCGCCATCAGGCTGCTGTTGGCCGGCGCCTGCACCACGTCGCTTTCTTCGAGCGGATAGATGCGGATACCTTCGTTGCTGGCCAACTCGAACAGCAGCTCGCGCCGCAGGTCCGGCGCCGAATGCGTCAGCGCTGCGCGCGTGATGGTGACGATTGACACCACCTGCGCCGCGATCTGCTGCGCGCGCGGGCCACGCTCGACCATGCGGAAGCTACCGACCCAGGCCGCCATGCTGACCATGATCAGGAATGCCAGCAGGAAGAAGGTGCGCCAGAACAGGCCGCTGGCAAACCAGGCCGGCCTCTTCGGAAACGGGCGCATCGGGGCGGTGGCCACGGCCGGCGCGCTAGCGCGGCTGACCTTCGGGAATGAAGACGTAGCCGAGACCCCAGACGGTCTGGATGTACAGCGGGTTGCCGGGATCGGGCTCGATCAGCTTGCGCAGCCGCGAGATCTGCACGTCGAGGCTGCGGTCGAACACTTCGTATTCGCGCCCGCGCGCCAGCTCCATCAGTTTTTCGCGCGACAGCGGCTGCCGCGCATGGCGCGCGAACACCTTCAGCACCGAGAATTCGCCGGTGGTCAGCGGCACCGGGTCGCCGTTCTTCTTCAGCGAGCGGGTCGCGAGGTCGAGCACGAAGTCGCCGAATTCGAAGGTTTCCGGCGTTTCCGACGGAGCCCCTGGCAATTCGTCCGGCCGCTTGCGGCGCAGTACGGCGCCGATGCGCGCCACCAGCTCGCGCGGGTTGAACGGCTTCGGCAGGTAGTCGTCGGCGCCCATTTCGAGGCCGACGATGCGGTCCACGTCCTCGCCCTTGGCGGTCAGCATGATGATCGGCGTCTGGTCGCCGGCGCCGCGCAGGCGGCGGCAGATCGCCAGCCCGTCCTCGCCCGGCAGCATCAGATCGAGCACCAGCAGGTCGTAGCGCTCGCGGATCCAGAGCCTGTTCATCGCCTGCGCGTTTTCGGCGGTGATGACGTTGAAGCCTTGCTCGGACAGATAGCGGCGCAGCAGGTCGCGCAGGCGGGCATCGTCGTCCACCACCAGGATCTTGGGCTGATGACCGGCCGGATTGTGGTTTGCGTTGTTCGTATTCATGGGCTTATGGTAACGTCAAATTCCGCCGGCCACGCGGGTCGCGCCAAGGGATTACAAAGTGTTACAGACTTTACGGAAAAGCTCTTCTGCCGGCACTGCCGGCGCCCTACACTCGGTCGGTAACAGGTTTGCCGCCGCTGTCGGGCGGCGCCGCCGTTTCGGATGAAAACCCCTATGAAGATGGCACTCAAGAAAGGCGTGTTCTGGCTGTTGCTGATGCTCGGCATGGCGAGCGCCTTTGCCTGGCCGGGCGACGCCGCCCGCGGCGGCGGCATGTACGCGGTGCAGTACCAGCCGTATGCGCAGCAGCGCGGCCCCCAGGGCGAGCGCGGCCAGGAC
>JBATWJ010000477.1:0-1758 GCA_049672545.1 Burkholderiaceae bacterium | reverse complement strand
GGTCATGGTTGGCGGCCAGCGCCTGCGCCATCAGCACATCCAGTTCCTCGCTGCCGAAGCGGCGCCACCAGTCGGCGTCGATGTGGACGTCGGCAGCCGGAGCGGCGGAAGAGGTGGCGAGGGCGCTGTCCCATTGCGCCGGCAGTGCGAGGTCCGGCCGCTGGTAGGGATCGCCGACCGCGCAGCCGGCCAAGGCGGAAACGATGGCGGCCGCCAGGATGCCGGATTTGATGGATGCTTTCATGTCGATGCCTTTCTATTCCGAACTCAGCGCGATCACCGGATCGAGGTTGGCGGCCTTGCGCGCCGGCAGGTAACCGAACAACAGGCCGGTGGCGAACGCCGAGAAGAACGCCAGCAGCGCCGGCGTCGCAGTGAACACCACTTTCATGCCGAACGCCTGCGCCACCAGCCCGGCGACGAAGCCGCCGGCGACGCCGATCAGGCCGCCGATGCCGCACACCACCAGCGCCTCGGTATTGAATTGCAGCAGGATGTTGGCGGCGCGCGCGCCGGTCGCCATCCGCACGCCGATTTCGCGGGTGCGCTCGGTCACCGTCACCAGCATGATGTTCATCACGCCGATACCGCCGACCAGCAGCGAGATCGCGGCGATCGACGCCAGCAGCACGGTCAGCGTGTTCTGCGTCTCGGTCGCGGTTTCCAGCAGCGACGACGTGCTGCGCACCTGGAAATCCTGGGTGCCGTGGCGCTGTGTCAGCAGCGCTTCGACCCGGCCCTGGACAAGGTCGATCTGTTGCGTGTCGCCGACCTTCAGGTTGATCGAATTCAGGTACTGCTTGCCGAAGAGGCGCATGTAGCCGGTCGACAGCGGCACCAGTGCGATGTTGTCCATGTCGGAGCCGAACGCATTGGCGCCCTTCGGGGCCAGCACGCCGACCACTTCGAACGGCACGTTCCTCACCAGCACGTAGCGGCCGATCGGGTTGGCGCCGTCCGGAAACAGGCTGTGCGCGACCGTCTGGCCGAGCACGATCACCGGCGCGTAGCTCTTGACGTCGGCATCCGAGATGAAGCTGCCGCGCGCCATCTGCCAGTTCTGGATCGCCGCATAGCCGGGCCAGATGCCGGTGACGTTGGTCTGGTAGTCCTGGCTGCCGTAGCGCACCGTGGCGCGCATGCTGCGCTCGGGAGAAACCACGGCGACGTTCGGGATGTCCTTCAGCGCGTCGGCGTCGGCAGTGACCAGCGTGGCGATGTCGCCGCTCGGGCGGGTGCCGGGAGCGCCGGGGAACACCAGCAGCAGGTTGCTGCCCATCGCCTCGATGCGGTCGATCACCTGCTGCTTGCTGCCGTTGCCGATCGCCAGCATCGCCACCACCGCGGCGACGCCGATCACCACACCGAGCAGCGTCAGTGCACTGCGAAAGATGTTGCTGCGCAGCGAGCGCAGCGCCATCTTGACCGCCTCCGCCAGGTCGGCTAACCATGCGCCGCCGCGTGCCGGCCGCGGCGGGCGCGACATGTGCGCGATGCCGTCCTGATCGCCGGAATCGCTGACGATGCGGCCGTCGGCGATGTGGATCACGCGCCTGGCGTGCTGCATCACCTTGGCATCGTGCGTGATCAGCACGATCGTGTGGCCGTCCGCGTGCAACTGCTTCAGCAGCGCCAGCACTTCCTCGCCGCTGCGGCTGTCGAGCGCGCCGGTCGGCTCGTCGGCCAGGATCACCTCGGCGCCGTTCATCAGTGCGCGCGCGATCGAGACGCGCTGCTGCTGGCCGCCCGACAGCTGGT
>JBATWJ010000476.1:0-3254 GCA_049672545.1 Burkholderiaceae bacterium | reverse complement strand
GCCCGGGCCGCCGCCGCGGAGTGGAACTCGCTGTCTTCGTGCATTGCCATCGCGCCGCTCCATGAAAGGCGGGCCGCGGCCGTGCACCCTCGCGCCTGCGGCGCAGCGGCCGGACTCGCCGGGACAGGAACTGGTTCGATCCGCGCAGCGTCGGCCGGTTCTGCCGGCGGCCGCCTGAATGATGAAACGCGGGGGATTGCGGCCGCGTCGCATACGAAAATGTCTGCGCCTGCCGCGGCCGGACGCTCGCGCTGGACCGCTTCCTGCGCGACCTGATCCCGGGCGGCTACCGGCGCAGATGCCCTGCCTCTGGTACGGATGGCGCGGCCGTGCCGGCGCGACGCGTCAGCGTCTACGGCAGAAATTGTGAAGCTGGGAGTATGATGTCGAAACGTCGATATGACAGCCGGCACAGGACATAGTGACTTGGAGTATATGCCGCTGACATGACCGGGCGGCAGGTGCTGCGGCGGCATGGCGGCGCAGCATCCGTCAAAACCGGGCCGGCGCTTGCGGTCGTGCCGGCGCCGCCTAGAATGAAGCGATGCCGCGCCGGCCGGTGCCGCCTCCCAAAGGAAAGCCATGTCCTTCGCCGCAATCGAAGTCAGCGCCGACGGCTTCGCCAGTGCCGCGCCGCGCGAGGTCTGGCGCGTGCTGACCGATTACGAGCGGCTGCCGGAATTCGTGCCGGACCTGGAAAGCTCGCAGGTGATCGGCCGCAATGGCTGTGAAGTCATGCTGCGCCAACAGGCCGAGAGCGGCGTGCTGTTCGCGCGCCAGCGCATCGAGCTGGTATTGCGTGTGCTGGAACAGCCGTATTCGGCGATCGACGTCAGCTACGTCTCGGGCAACATGCAGCGCTACGACGCGCACTGGCGCCTGGAAGCCGGTGAGGAAGCTGGCCGGGCCGGTACCCGGATCGGCTACCGCGCCAGCCTGCGGCCCGATTTCTTCGTGCCGCCGCTGGCTGGCCCGGCGCTGGCGCAGGCCAGCGTCGAACGCATGTTGCAGGCGCTGCTGCGCGAGATCGGCCGCCGCACCGCCGGCTAGCGACCGCGGGGCCTCGGCTTATTTACCGGAACTGTTGTTGCCCGGCAGGCCGGCCTGCGCCGGCGACTGGCCATATTCGCCCGGCGTGCCGACCGTGCCCGGCACCGTCGGCTGGTTCTTCAGATCCTGTTTCAGCTGCGCCTGATTTTCGCGCTTTTCCTGCTTGTAATCCTGCTTGGCGGCCTTCTTGGCGGCCTTGTATTCCTGCTTGGCGGCATGGTTCTCGATCCGCTTCTGCACGTACGGGTCGCTGGAGCTGGGGACCGCCGCCGCGCCGCTGCCGGGGCCGCTGGCGGCTTGTGCGAAGGCGGTGCTGGTCAGCAGGGCAAGCGCCGAAGCGCCAATCAGGTGTCGTAATTGCATCGTTCTCTCCTAATGGGATGCGCCGCGGATGGCGCGTATCGGTGACACGATTCGCGGCGCCGCCGATTGCCGAAATGCAAGGCCGGTGACGCCGCGGGCTATGTCTTATGGAGAGAAGTGCCTTGTCGAAAGTTCAATGTGCCGGTGCTTCGCCGCCCAGCGCCGCCACCAGCGCCGCCAGCATCTGGCTCAGTTCGCCGGTCATCAGTTGCATGTCGGCATCGAAACGCTCGTCGTCGCCGAGCCCGCCGCCGTCGGCGTTTTCCTTCAGCACGTCCAGCGGCGCCACCCGCTTGATCGCCAGCGATTCGGTCAGCACGAAGGACACGCGGTCGTTCCAGGTCAGCGCCAGCCGCGTGCACTGCTTGCCGGCGGCGATGTGGCGCCGCAGGTCTTCCGCTTCCAGCGCATGGCGCGCATAGCGCACGGTGGCACCGCCGGTGCCGGAGGCGCGCAGTTCGGTATCCTGGTCGACGGTAAAGCCGGCCGGCGCCTCGTCGGCCGCCAGCCAGCCGGTCATCGCCGCCTGCGGCGACTGCGCCACGCGCAGGTTGGTGACGGGGAACGGATCGACCGCCTTCAGCAGCAGCTTCAGGATTTCATCGGCGCGCGCCGGGCTGGACGCATCGACCGCCAGCCAGCCGTTGACCGGATCGATCCAGACCCGCGTTTCGCGCCGCACCGAAAAGGCGCGCGGCAGCAGTTCGTCGGTGACCTGCTCCTTCAATTCCTTCATCTGCTTGCGTCCGGGGCGGAAACCCTGCTGCTCCTCGATGTCGGCGGCGCGCGCCTTGACCACCTGGTTGACGACCGAAGCCGGCAGCAGCTTCTTTTCGGTGCCGAGGTGCAGCAGGAACTGGCCGCCGACCGCGTGCACCAGCCTATCCGGCACCGACGCCCGCGGCGGCAGCCAGCCCTGGCTCTGCATGTCGCCGTCGGCGCAGGCGGCGAACGCCTGCGGCGCCAGGCATTGCTCCAGCTGCTCGGAAGTGACGGCCCAGGGAGCGGGAAGGCGGTAGGTCTGCAGATTCTTGAACCACATGGGAAGCGATGCGAAAAAGCGAAAAGGGGCGCCATTCTACACGCCGGCGGCCAGCGGGGCGGCTGGCTTTACCGGATGAAATTGGGGTCAGAGTCGAATTCTTTCAGATGTCCGGGGAGGGAAGCGCACGTACTCCGAAACCGTGAAAGCGGGGTCGGAGTAATTTTCGCGAACAGCCGCGAAAAAAAACTCCGACCCCGGTTTCACTGGCGCTGGCGCTCGGCGGACGAGCCAATGCCAAGCGGCGATTGAAAGGCATGGCATGAGAAGACTGATACCCACAAACGTCACGGCATTGCCGCCGCATCACCGAACAAGCCAAGCTGCGACGGCGCCTGTTCCCCCTCCTCCAGCCGCACGCCGAGACCGAGCAGACGCACCGGCTGCTGGCCGCGCGCGAAGCCAGTGGCCAACAGTTCGCGGAAGCGCGCCGGCTGCATGCCATCGGCGCCGGCCACGCATTCGACGCTGGTCTTGCGGAAATCGGCGAAGCGGATCTTGACGAACAGCTTGTGCACGAACGGCGCGGCGCCGACGCGGGTGATGCGCGCTTGCAGCTGTTCGGTCAGTGCCGGCAACTGGCCCAGGCAGGCTTCCAGGTCGGGCAGGTCGGCCGCATAGGTTTCCTCGACGCTGACCGACTTGCGGATGCGGTCCGGGCAGACTGCGCGGTGGTCGATGCCGCGGCACAGTTCGAACAGGCGGTCGCCGAACTTGCCGAAATGGCGCTGCAGCTCAGCCTGCGGCCAGGCGCGCAGGTCGCCGCAAGTGTCGGCGCCGAGCCGGCGCAGCCGTTCGG
>JBATWJ010000475.1:0-1733 GCA_049672545.1 Burkholderiaceae bacterium | reverse complement strand
GCCTTCAGCTGCGCGAAGCCGAGCTTGGCGGCAGCGAACGGATCATCGGCGCCGGTGACCGGCGAATCGACGTCCAGCACCGTCAACGCCGGTGCCGGCATGCCCTTGTACAGGAAATAGCCGGCGGTTGCCTGCGTGCTGGCCCAGAACACGGTCGGATCGCCGTTGCCGCCGCACAGCAGCACCGGCACGTTAGGCACATAGCTGCGCAGGTCGTTCTTCAGGCCGGCCTTGCGGAACGGATTGGCCGGCGCACAGTTCAGTGTGTCGCCCTGGGCGTTGTTGCACGGGTTGGCCGCCAGATCGGCCAAGTAGGTGTTGCGGAAACTGGTCTTGATCAGGTTGTTGGGGCCGAAGGTGCCCGGAATGATCGGCGCCTGCGGCTGCGAATCGGCGGCGAACAGCGCCAGCTGCGGCAGCTTGCCGGAGCTGAAGATGGTGTCCGGCGTCGTGCTCGGCAGCAGCGTTTCGATGCCGGTCGCGTACTGCGCCTCGTACATGTCGCTCGGGCTCGAATACAGACCGCCGTAGGATTTCTGCCAGCTGGTGCTGATCATCGGGAAGAAGATCGTCGCGCCCAGGTTCGGCGTGCCGCCGAAGGTGGCGTCGCCCAGCAGCGTCATCGCATACGGCCCGGACTGGCCGGCCAGCGCCGTCACCTTGAATTCGGACGCGTAGGTGCTCTGCATCGCGCGCTGCGTCGCCATCGCCACGTGGCCGCCCTGCGAATAGCCGGTGATGAACAGCTTGCCGGAATCCTTGGCGTCGATCTTCGCAAACGCCTTGCGCGCCGCACGCAGCGCGTCGACCATGTCATTGGCCGACTGCTCGGCATTCAGGTACGGATGGTAGGGCAGCTTCGACACGTCGTAGCCGGCGTAATTCGGGGCCACCACGATGAAGCCCTGCGCCGCGTACATCGCCGCCGTCAGCGAGGCTTCGGTGTTCTTGTCGATCTGCGCGAAGTTGTAGTTCTTGTCGTAGGACGTGCCGTGCGCATACAGCAGCACCGGGCGCGCGCCGCTGCAGGCCGGATCGGCGCCGGACGGCACCATGATCGCGCCGGTGGCGTTGGTGGTCTCGCCGGCGCCGCCGACGGTGCCGTATTCCATGTAAAACACCGAGATCGCGCACTTCGGTACGCCGGTGACCGCAGTCAGGCCGGCCGCGTCCAGCTTGGCCTTGAACAGCGCCGGTTCCAGCGTCTTGGCATAACTGCCGTCCGGCTGCGGAATCGGCACCTGGTTCGGCGGGTTGGCGACCAGCGAGCCGCGCGCCAGCGAATTGTCGATTTCCGGGCCGTCGCTGCCGCCCCCGCCGCAGGCAGCCAGGGCGGTGGCCGCGAGTACGGTGAATGCCAGTCGGATGGAACGCATCATTGTCTCCTTGTGAATTTTTATGAAGGTGAAAAGAACGAACGTTCTATTTACCAGCCGACAGTATGCAACCATTGGCAGCCCTTGCCAACCAGGCAACACAAACTGCGGAAGCGTTTTTTAGAGGAATTTTTCTAGAATGCCGGCCGAATCATGCGCGGCGCGGCGCAAGCGGTCGTGCACCGCACGCCAGTCGTCGCCGACGGGCGGCATCTCGATCAGGATCAGCTCGGCGCCGGCGGCGTCCATTGCGCGCAGCGCCGCGTACAGCGCCTGCGCATAGCCGGCGGCGTGTGTCGGCAAACTGATGCTGGCGGCAGCCGGCGGTCCGTCCGGCACGGTGCCGCGGCTAATCAG
>JBATWJ010000474.1:0-5522 GCA_049672545.1 Burkholderiaceae bacterium | reverse complement strand
GGCCGGGCTGCCGGCCGGCGTGCCGGCCTTCACCAGCACGCCGACGCCCGGCGGCGGCCAGGCCTATTCGCTCAGCCTGCAGACGCTGCTGCTGTTGACCGCGCTGTCGTTCCTGCCGGCGGTGCTGCTGATGATGACCAGCTTCACCCGCATCATCATCGTGCTGTCGATCCTGCGGCAGGCAATCGGCACGCAGGGCGCGCCGCCGAACCAGGTGCTGATCGGGCTGGCGCTGTTTTTGACGCTGTTCGTGATGGGGCCGGTGTTCGACCGCATCTACACCGACGCCTGGCAGCCGCTGCAGGACAACCAGATCACGATGAGCGAGGCGCTCGACAAGGGCGCCGCGCCGCTGAAGGAATTCATGATGCGGCAGACCCGCCAGTCGGACCTGGCGCTGTACCTGAAGCTGTCCGACAGCGCGCAGCCGCAGGGGCCGGAAAACGTGTCGCTGCGGGTGCTGGTGCCGGCCTTCGTCACCAGCGAGCTGAAGACGGCGTTCCAGATCAGCTTCGCGATCTTCATCCCGTTTCTGATCATCGACATGGTGGTGGCCAGCGTGCTGATGTCGATGGGGATGATGATGGTGTCGCCGGCGATCGTGTCGCTGCCGTTCAAGCTGATGCTGTTCGTGCTGGTCGACGGCTGGCAGTTGCTGATCGGCTCGCTGGCGCAGAGCTTCTTCTGAGGAAAACGCGATGACTCCGGAAAGCGTGATGACGATGGGCCGCCATGCGGTCGAGATCATGCTGATGGTCTCGGCGCCGCTGCTCTTGGTGGCGCTCGGCGTCGGCCTGGTGGTCAGCATCTTCCAGGCGGCGACCCAGATCAATGAAATGACGCTGTCGTTCATCCCCAAGCTGGTCGGCATCTTCATCGCGCTGGTGCTGGCCGGGCCGTGGATCCTGTCGGTGATGCTCGATTACATGCGGCAGATGCTGACCGGGATTCCCGGCCTGGTCGGCTAGCGGCGCCCGCCGCCGGCCGCACCGCCCTGCTCCCGCGCCGCATGATCACGATCACCAGCGCGCAGATGCATGCCTGGATCGCCGGCCTGCTGTGGCCGCTGACGCGCATCCTTGGCCTGTTCATGGTGGCGCCGCTGTTTTCCAACCGCAGCATCCCGGCGCGGGTGCGGATCGTGCTCGGCGTGCTGATCGCACTGATCGTCGCGCCGGCGGTGTCAGGCAGCCTGCCGCCGGTCGATCCGATGTCGGCCGCCGGCCTCTTGCTGCTGGCGCAGCAGATGGTGATCGGGCTGGCGATGGGCTTTGCGATGCGCATCGTGTTCGCGGCGGTCGAGATGGCCGGCGAAATGGTCGGGCTGACCATGGGGCTGGGCTTCGCCACCTTCTTCGACCCGCAGTCGCACGGGCGTTCGTCGGCGATCAGCCAGTTCCTGGCGCTCCTGGTGCTGATGATCTACCTGGCGGCCAACGTCCACCTGGTGCTGCTGTCGGTGCTGGTGGAAAGTTTCGCCGCGCTGCCGATCGGCGCGCCGCCGGACGGCGGGCTGGCCCACCAGCTGGTGCAGTCGGGCAGCCGCATCTTCAGCCTGGGCGTGCAGCTGGCGCTGCCGATGGTGGCGGCGCTTTTGATGACCAACATGGCGCTCGGCATCCTGACCCGCGCCGCGCCGCAGCTGAACCTGTTCGGCATCGGCTTCCCGCTGACGCTGACGGTCGGCTTCGTGCTGATCGGGCTGGCGCTGCCGTATCTGGCGACGCCGATGGAACGGCTGCTGCAGGAAGGGATCGAGCTGGCGCGGCGGATCGCCACGCTGCCGATGCCGTGACAGCATCCAAGCTTTTTCAGATGAGGGAGTATGCATCAATTCCGCATGCATAGCCTCCGGCATAGGCCGCCATGCATGGGAGTATGCCAATTTACATGAACTGGAACAGCGACAGCCGCGAGGTGTTGACGTAAGCCTGCTGCGCCGCTTCCAGCGTGATCTTCTGCTGCACCAGCCGCGAATAGGCTTCCACGGTGTCGAGGCCGATCAGGTCGGCGATGTTTTCCTGGTACAGGATGTCGCGCGCGCCGCCGGTGTCATCGAGCGCGTCGATCTCGTTCAGGCGCGAGCCGATCGCCGAGCGCACCGTCAGCACGTTGTTCAGGGATTTGTCGATGTTGCCGTTGGCGGTGGCCAGGCCGGCAGTCAGCGCGGCCTTGCGGCCGGGGTCGGCGTTGACCGGCGTTTCCAGCAGCGTGATCACGTCCTGCAGCGTGTTGAACACGTCTTCGCCGGCGGCGCCGTTGCCCTGGAAAATCGTCCGGCCGGTATCGGACATGTTCATCTGGCGGGATGCTTCGACCAACAACTGGCGTTGCCCGTCATCGCCTTGATACTGGGCGCCGGCGGCGGTGCGGGCGAAGGCCGGGGTCGCGGTCTGATGGCCGGAAAACAGATAGCTGCCGGCGCCGTCGGTGGTGTTGGCCAGACCCAGCAGTTCATCAAAGCGGCCACGCAGTTCGGTGGCGATCGACGCCCGATCGGTATCTGACAGGGCACCGTTGCCGGCGCCGACCAGCGTCGCCTTGACGCTTTGCAGCAGGGAGGTGACGCCTTGCAGCACGCTCTCTTCCTGATTCAGCGAGGACTTGACGTTCTGGCGATTGACGCCGTACTGCGCATTGACCGACTGCGCCTGCGACAGATCGAGCGCGCGCGCCGCGGCCACCGCGTCGTCGGCCGGCGTCAGCACGCGGCGGTTGGTGCTGATCTGCTGCATGGTCTTGTTCAACGCCGTGTTCAGGTCGCTGATCCGGGCCACGCCGGTCTGGTACAGCATATTGGTGGAAACGCGCATCTCTATCCCCTTATCCGCCGAGCGAAAGCAGCGTGTCGAACATCTGGCTGGCGGCCTGCATCATCTTGGCGGCAGCCTGGTAGGCCTGCTGCAGGCGCATGATATTGGCCGCTTCCTCGTCCAGGTTGACGCCCGACAGCGACTGCTGCTGCGCCTGCGTGGTCGCCAGCAGGTTGCCTTCGGCGGTGCGGTTGACGTCCAGCTCGTGCGTCTTGTTGCCGATCCGGCTGACCAGCTGCGAATACGCGCCCTGGTAGCTGGTGGTGCCGCCGACCAGCGTGTTGGCGGTCTGCAGCGCGGCCAGCTTCAGCGCGTTGGCGTTGTCGCCGACGTTGTTGCTGGGCCGCAGCACGAAGCTGTCGGTGTCGGCCGGCGAGCCGCTGATGGTGAAATCGATGCCGTGCGCATTGATCGCGGCGCCATCGTCATACGGCACCGGATCGCCGGCGGCGTAGGTAGTGGCGACGCCGCCCACGGTGACCGTGACCGCGGTCGGCGGCGACACCGTGAAGCTGTTGGTCGCCAGGTCGTACTTGAATTCCAGCGTGCTGCCGGCCGGCAGCGGATTGCCGGCATAGCTGCCGTCGACGCCGCCGACCGCAATCGCGCCGCTACCGGTATTGCCGCTGCCGACGCCGGACAGCACCGGCACCGCCGGCACCCCGGCCGCCGCCAGCTTGGTGGTGTCGGAAATCAGCACCTTGAATTCGCGCGCGCCATTGGCGGTCGGCCGGATCAGGAAGCTGTCGCCGGCCGCTGGCGCGCCGGAAGCGACGCTGAACTCGACGCCGTCGACCGTCTGCGGCAGCGTCGCATAGCTGGTGGAGCGGCCGTCCGCCAGCCGGGTCAGCTTGTAGTTGGTGCCGTCGTATTCGAGCCGGTAGTCGCTGGCGGTGAGCGCCTTGGGGTCGGTGATGGCGGCACCCACCATCGCGTTCGAATTGCCGGCGGCCGCCAGCACCTGCGGCTTGCCGACGGCGAATAGCGCCGTGCCCGGCTGGCCGTTCTGGTCCAGCCCCTGCACGTGCTGCGCGTTGACGTTCATCGCCAGTCCGATCGCGACCCGGCCCAGCTCGTTGCGCGCCGTGTCCAGCGACTGCGAGCGGAATTCGAACAGGCCGCCGAGCTTGCCGCCGCCCAGATAGGCTTCCGGCAGCCGCACCGTGCTGCCGCTGGCCGTCACGTAGCCGACCTGCAGCCGTGCCGGATCGTCGACCGCGCTGACCGTGGTCAGCTTGAACGCCTGGCCGCCCATCACCAGCGACTGGCCGTTACCGATCGACACGTTGTAGCTGTCGCCCGACTTGCTGACGGTGACCTTCACTTCCTTGCCCAGTTCCGAAATCAGCTGGTCGCGCTGGTCCAGCAGATCGTTCGGCGGCTGACCGCCGACGCTGGCCTGCTGGATGCGGTCGTTCAGCTGCGCGATCTGGCTGGCGTAGGCATTGATCGAGGTAACGCTGGCGGTGATCTGGCCATTGACGTCCTCGTAGCTGGCCGACAGCTGCGCATCCAGGCTCTGGAAGCGCGCCGCCAGCGTCTGCGCCGACGACAGCGCCGACTGCCGCGATTCGGCCATGTTCGGATAGGCCGACAGGTTCTGGATGCTGCTGAAGAATCCCTGCAGCGCCGGCGACAGGCCGGCGGCGGTATCGGCCAGCACGTTGTCGATACGGCTGATCTGCGTGTAGTAGGTATCGAGCGCGGTCTTGGCGGTCTGCGACGCATTCACCTGCGCCGCCAGGAACTGGTCGTAGACGCGCTGGATCGTCTTGACCTCGACGCCCTGGCCGGCAAAGCCGAAGCCGAGGTTTTGCGCGACGCCGGTGCCCTGGATCACTTCCTGGCGGTTGTAGCCCGGAGTTGCCGCGTTGGCAATGTTATGACCGGCCGTACTCAGTCCGACCTGGGCGGCGTTCAATGCCGTTTTACCGATATTCAGGATATTCGTGCCCATGTCGACTTCTTCTGTGTACAGATAATCGCAACAACGGCAGCAACGCCGGAAAACTTTAGAACCGGCCGGCCTGGAGTAAATGCGGCCTGACCTGACTTGCCGATGCCGGCCGCCTTGCCCCCGGCACGGCGTTGCGGCTCCTTGCAATAGCTCGCTATTGCGCGTCGCCGCGCCTTGTGCCAAGGGCAATCCACCTCGGCCTCGACAAGCCAGTCAGACCGCATCTGCTCTAGCCGGCGAAGGTCTGCGTAATGATACGGGTCAGCTTGGCGGCGTACTGCGGGTCGGTGGCGTAGCCGGCGCGCTGCAGTCCTTGCGCGAAACCCTTGACGTCGCGCGCGTTGGCCAGCACGTTTTCGTAGCGCGGGTTGTCGCGCATCAGGCGCGCATAGTCGCGGAACGAGTCGGCGTAGGAATCGTAGGCGCGGAACTTCTCGACCTTCCGGCGTGGCACGCCGTCGACGTATTCGGTGGTGGTCGCCTCCACCACGCGCCCCTTCCAGCTGCTGCCGGCCTTGATGCCGAACAGGTTGTGGCTCGGCGTGCCGTCGGCGCCGGTGATCTGGCGCTTGCCCCAGCCGCTTTCCAGCGCCGCCTGGCCGAGCATGAACTTGGCCGGGATGCCGGTGCTGCGACTGGCCTCCTCGGCTTCGGCACCGAGCTGGGTAACGAATGCCTGCACGTGCGCCGGCTGCGACGCGTTGGCGGCCGGTGCCGCGCCCCAGGCCGGCATCGGGTTCGGGCGCGGCGGC
>JBATWJ010000473.1:0-1944 GCA_049672545.1 Burkholderiaceae bacterium | reverse complement strand
GCGCGACGCCGCCAGCTCGGCCACGCCGGCTGCCAGCTGGGCGCCGATGATGTCGCGCTTGTGCGGAATCAGTTCGGCCGACAGCGCTTCCTCCAGCGCCGGCAGCCGGCTTTTCTGCAGCAGCGCGGCGTCGCGGCCGATCTTGGCCACCAGCCCCTTCTGCGCCGATACCGGGAACACCTGGCGCGGCGCCAGCCCGAGCGTGGCGGCGACGCCGGCCTGCTGGCGCTCGATCTGCGCCTCGACTTCGGCCGGCGAGCGCAGCTCGTCCCACATGCCGTCGATCTTGTTCAGCACCACCATGCGACCCGGACCGCCGCCGATGTGGTCGCGCCAGACCTGGATGTCGCTGCGCGTGACGCCGGTGTCGGCGGCCAGCACGAACAGCACCGCGTGCGCATTCGGGATCAGGTTCAGCGTCAGTTCCGGCTCGGTGCCGATCGCGTTCAGGCCCGGCGTGTCGATGATCACCAACCCCTGCTTCAGAAGCGGATGCGGAAAGTTGACGATCGCGTGCCGCCAGCGCGAGATCTCGACCATGCCGTCGGCGTCCGGCACCGGTTCGCCGTCGGCCTCGCCGCCGTCGTACAGGCCGTAGGCCTGCGCCTCCGGCAGCGGCACGCGCTTGGTCAGGCTGACCTGGCGGAACGCCTCCAGCATGCCGTCGCCGGACGACACGTCCAGCGGCAGCACGGTCCAGGCCTGGCTCTGCGCCTTGAAGTCGGACGTCGACTGCGTCTCGGCCCGGGTTTCGATCGGCAGCAGCCGGATCGACGGCGGAAAGGTTTCGTCGTACAACAGCTCGGTTGGGCACATGGTGGTGCGGCCGGCGGCCGACGGCAGGATGCGCTGGCCGTAGTCGGCGAAGAAGATCGCGTTGATCAGCTCCGACTTGCCGCGCGAGAATTCGGCGACGAAGGCGACCGTCAGCGTGTCGTTCTGCAGTCGCGCCAGCAACCGGTCGATGCGTTCCTCGCCGTCGGCGTCGGCCAGTTGCGCCTGCCGCAGCCAGAGCTGGCAGCGCCGCAGTGCGGTGAGCACCCGCTCGCGCCAGTCGCCGTATTGCTGAAACTGCTGAATCAGATTGCTCACGTTGTTCCCATTCGCGTTGCGTACCCGGCCGGCACGCCGGTTCAGGTCTGGCAGCGCGCGCAATAGAAGGTCGAGCGTTGCCCCTGCCGGATCTGGCGCAAGGCCGCGCCGCACACGCGGCACGGCTGTCCGGCCCGGTCGTAGACGAAGTAGCTTTGCTGAAAATAGCCGGATTGTCCATCGGCGCCGATGAAGTCGCGCAGCGAGCTGCCGCCCTGCGCGATCGCCGCCGCCAGGATTTCCCGGATCGCCGGCGCCAATCTAGCATAGCGGGCCAGACCGATGCGGCCCGCCGGCGTGGCCGGATGGATGCGGGCGCGGAACAGGCTTTCCGACGCATAGATGTTGCCGACCCCGACCACGATGTCGCCGGCCAGCAACACCTGCTTGATCGGTGCGGCGCGCCCGCGGGTTGCGCGGTACAGCAGCTCGGCCGAAAAGCGCTCTTCCAGCGGTTCGACGCCGAGCCCGCGCAAAAGCGGATGGTCTTCCAGCGGGCCGTCGCCGGCCGCATGCCACAACACCGCGCCGAAACGGCGCGGATCGGTCATTCGCATCGCCTGCGCGCCCAGTACCAGGTCGAAGTGGTCGTGCTTCTGCGGCGGCGTCTGCGCCGGCAGGATGCGCAGCCGGCCCGACATGCCGAGGTGCACGATCAGCGTGCCATGCTCGAAATGGATCAGCAGATACTTGCCGCGGCGACCAGTGCTCCGCACCGTGCGGCCGCGCAGCTGCTGCTCCAGGTCGGCCGGGAACGGCCAGCGCAGGCCGCTGTGGCGCAGGGCGACGGCGGACACGGTGCGCCCCTCGAGGTGCGGCGCGACGCCGCGGCGGGTGACTTCGACTTCGGGT
>JBATWJ010000472.1:0-2743 GCA_049672545.1 Burkholderiaceae bacterium | reverse complement strand
CTCGTCATGCGCCGGCATGAAGCGGGCGCCGGCGGCGGCGCCGGCTTCGGCCGGCAGCTTCAACAGGCCGCCTTCGCCGCGCACCGCCTCGCTGATCAGGAACGACTTGGCGTACGGGTGGTACAGGCAGGTCGGATGGAACTGGATGAATTCCATGTTGGCGATGCGGCAGCCGGCGCGCCAGGCCATCGCGATGCCGTCGCCGGTCGCGGTGTCGGGATTGGTGGTGTACAGGTAGACCTTGCCGGCGCCGCCGGTGGCCAGCACCGTGTGTTCGGCCGCCAGCGTCACGACCTTGCCGCTCTTGACGTCCTGCAGGTACAGGCCGAGGCAGCGCCCGGCGACCGGCTTGCCGTCCATCCCGCGGCCGGCCTTCGGTTCGATCTTGCTCGACGTGATCAGGTCGATCGCGCAGTGGTCTTCCAGCAGCGTGATGTTCGGATGGGCGCGCGCCTTCTGCTCCAGGGTCACCTGCACCGCATGGCCGGTGGCGTCGGCGGCGTGGATGATGCGGCGCTGGCTGTGGCCGCCTTCGCGCGTCAGGTGGTAGCCGAGCTCGGCGGTTTCGTCGCGGGTGAACGGCACGCCCTGTTCGATCAGCCATTCGATCGCCTGCCGGCTGTGCTCGATGATGAAGCGGGTCGCGGCTTCGTCGCACAGGCCGGCGCCGGCCACCAGCGTGTCGGCGATGTGCTGCTCGACGCTGTCGTGCGAATCGAGCACGGCGGCGATGCCGCCTTGGGCCCAGTTGCTGGCACCGTCCAGCAGCGAACGTTTCGAGATCAGCGCGACCTTGCGGGTCTGCGCCAGGTGCAGGGCAACGGACAGGCCGGCCAGCCCGCTGCCGACGATGGCGACGTCAAATTTCATGAGAGGGGAATGAGCAGGAAGTGATGGATGCGTTGCCGTAACTATATTCCATTTGCCGGCCACGGTTTCCGCATTGCATCGAATCCGCGCTGTGCTAACCTGCCGGGCATTCCATTTTGCACAACACAACACCATGCGAAAAATTCTGAAGGGAGTGGGGATCGTCGTGCTGCTGCTGGCGCTGGCGCTGGTCGCGGCCTTTTTCTGGTATCGCAGCGCCAGCGCCCCGCGCGTCGACGGCACGCTGCAGCTGCAGGGGCCGCAGGCGGCGATCGACATCGTGCGCGACGCCGAAGGCATCCCGCACATCTACGCCAAGTCGGCCGCCGACGCCTATTTCGCGCTCGGCTTCGTGCACGCGCAGGATCGGCTGTGGCAGATGGAATTGAACCGCCGCATCCCGGCCGGCACCATGGCCGAGATTCTCGGACCGAAGGCGGTCGATACCGACCGTTTCCTGCGCACGCTCGGCGTACGGCGCAATGCCGAAGCGATCCTGGCCAACCTGGCGCCGGACGCGCGCGCCGCGCTGGACGCCTACGCCGCCGGCGTCAACGCCTACCTGGCCAACCGCAAGGGGCCGCTGCCGCCGGAATTCCTGCTGACCGGCGCGCCGGCGCCGGCGCCGTGGCAGCCGGTCGATTCGATCGGCTGGCAGACCATGATGTCGTGGGACCTGGGTGCCAACTGGACCCAGGAGCTGCTGCGCATGCGGCTGGCGCAGCGGCTGCCGCTGTCGCGCATCGAGCAGTTCCTGCCGCCGTATCCGGGCGACGCGCCGCTGCCGACCCAGGACTACACCGAGCTCTATCGCCAACTGGCGGGTCTGACCCAGCAGATGGAAAAGGTGGCGGCCGCGGCGCCGCCGTCCTACGTCGACGGCATGGGTTCCAACAACTGGGTGGTGGCCGGCAGCCACACCGCCAGCGGCAAGCCGCTGTTGGCCAACGATCCGCACCTCGGCCTGTCGGCGCCGGCGCTGTGGTATTTCGCCCATCTGTCGGCGCCCGGGCTGAACGTGATCGGCGCGACGCTGCCGGGCCTGCCGGCGGTGGTCTTGGGCCGCAACGACCGCATCGCCTGGGGTTTCACCAATACCGGCCCGGATGTGCAGGACCTGTTCATCGAGCGCATCAACCCGGCCGATCCGAAGCAGTACCAGACGCCGGACGGCTGGGCCGATTTCAAGGTCCGCACCGAGACCATCAAGGTCAAGGGCGCGCCGGACGTGACGCTGGAAGTGCGCGAAAGCCGCCACGGCCCGGTCATCAGCGGCGCGCTGGCATTCGCCGACCGCGCCGGGCTGGATGCGAAGAACTACGTGATGGCCTTCGCCTGGACCGCGCTGCGGCCGGACGACCTGACGCTGCAGGCCGGTGTGCGCCTGAACCAGGCGCGCAACTGGCAGGAATTCCTGCAGGGCGTGCGCGATTTCGCGTCGCCGCAGCAAAACATGGTGTATGCCGACGTCGACGGCAACATCGGCTTCGTCGCACCCGGCCGCATCCCGATCCGCAAGGCCGAGAACGATCTGCACGGGCTGGCGCCGGCGCCCGGCTGGGATGCGCGCTACGACTGGGCCGGGTTCATCCCGTTCGATTCGCTGCCGCACAGCTTCAATCCGGCCGACGGCATGGTCGCCACCGCCAACCAAAAGATCGTCGCAAACGACTATCCATATTTCCTGACGTCCGAATGGCATCTGCCGTACCGCTACGACCGCATCGTCGAACTGCTGAAGGCGACCGCCAAGCACGACGTCGCCAGCTTCGGCGCGATCCACAAGGACGTGCTGTCGCTGGCGGCGCGCGAAGTGCTGCCGGTGCTGCTGCACACGCGCCCCAGCTCGGAGCGCTCGCGCGCGGCGCTGGCG
>JBATWJ010000471.1:0-2369 GCA_049672545.1 Burkholderiaceae bacterium | reverse complement strand
GGGTCACGCCGCTGGGCAAATCCAGCACGCCCGACGACGTCGCCGCCGCCGTCTGCTTCGTCGCCGAGGCGCCGGCGATCACCGGCGCAACGCTGGTAGTCGACGGCGGCCAGCACTTGGTGCCGCTGGCGCGCGACGTCATGTTCCTTGCCAAATAACTTACCGATGCCGACCGATACCCTGTCCTTTCCGCTGTCCTACCCGGCTCTGGCCGATTGCCGCCGGCTGTTCCTGCGCAACTATGAAGTGTTGATCAACATCGGCGTGCACGAATTCGAAAAGAAGGGCGAGCAGCGCATCCTGATCAACGTCGACCTGTTCATCCCGCTGGCGCAATCGACGCCGAAGGAGGATGCGCTGCACGAAGTGGTCGACTACGATTTCATCCGCAGCACCATTGCGCAACGCATGGCGCAGGGTCACATCCACCTGCAGGAAACGCTGTGCGACGACGTGCTGCGCGCGATGCTGGCGCACCCGAAGGTGCGCGCGGTGCGGGTGTCGACCGAAAAGCCGGACGTCTACCCGGATTGCGATGCGGTCGGCGTCGAAGTGTTCCGCATCAAGGAGTAAAGCGTGGAGAACGCCATCAACGACAGCGCCGCCGAAGCGGCCAGCCCGGTCAGCCAGGCCAGCCAGGTCACCGCCAGGCAGGCGGAAAAGCTCGCGTTCGAGAACAACAAGCTGAAAAAGCGCCTGCACCGGCTGGTCGGACAGGCGATCGGCGACTTCAACATGATCGAGGACGGCGACCGCGTGATGGTCTGCCTGTCCGGCGGCAAGGACAGCTATGGCCTGCTCGACATCCTGATGAACCTGCGCGAGCGGGCGCCGATCCACTTCGACATCGTCGCCGTCAACCTCGACCAGAAGCAGCCGAATTTCCCGGAACACGTGCTGCCGGATTACCTGACACGGCTAGGCGTGCCGTTCCACATCGAAAACCAGGACACCTACAGCATCGTCAAGCGGCTGATCCCGGAAGGCAAGACCACCTGCTCGCTGTGCTCGCGGCTGCGGCGCGGCATCCTGTACCGGGTCGCCGGCGAACTGGGCGCGACCAAGATTGCGCTCGGCCACCACCGCGACGACATCCTGGAAACCTTTTTCCTGAACATGTTCTTCGGCGCCAAGATCAAGAGCATGCCGCCGAAGCTGCAGTCGGACGACGGCAAACACATCGTGATCCGGCCGCTGGCCTACGTGCGCGAAGCCGACATGGAGCGCTACGCGCAATACCGGCAATTCCCGATCATCCCGTGCGACCTGTGCGGCAGCCAGGAAAACCTGCAGCGCAAGCAGATCAAGGCAATGCTGCGCGAATGGGAAAGGAAGTATCCGGGCCGCGTCGAGAACATCTTTTCGTCGCTGTCGACCGTGGTGCCGTCGCACCTGCTGGACCGCGAGCTGTTCGGCTTCGCCGGCCTCAAGGCGACCGGCATCGCCGACCCGAACGGCGACATCGCGTTCGACGACGAGCCGTGCGCAACCGGCAGCGCCGACAGCGGCATCATCACGCTGAAGCGCGACATCTGACGGCCGGCATGACGCTGGAAAAGCTGCTGCAAAGCCAGGGCTTCGGTAGCCGCCGCGACTGCCGCAACCTGATCCTGGCCGGCCGCGTCGCCATCGATGGCGCCGTCTGCGAACAGCCGGCTGCCGAGTTCGGGCCCCACGGGCTGGTCTTCACCGTTGACGGCGCGCCGTGGCGCTACCGGCAGTTTGCCTACCTCGCGCTGCACAAGCCGGCCGGCTACGAATGCTCGCACAAGCCGCACCTGCATCCGAGCGTGT
Organism: Burkholderiaceae bacterium; assembly: GCA_049672545.1. GTDB lineage: Bacteria > Pseudomonadota > Gammaproteobacteria > Burkholderiales > Burkholderiaceae_D > DATJCV01. Next base: position 575 of record JBATWJ010000471.1, on the reverse strand, counting down.
TTTCGCTGCTGCCGCCGCAACTGGTGGCGCGCGGCGTGCAATGCGTCGGCCGGCTCGACTTCGACACCACCGGGCTGTTGCTGCTGTCCGACGACGGCGGCTTCATCCACCGCTGCAGCAGCCCGAAGCGCAAGCTGCCGAAGCTGTACCGGGTCACCACCAAGCACCCGCTGTCGGCGGCGCAACTCGCCGCGTTGCGGGACGGCGTGGTCTTGCGCGATGCGCCGCAGCCGGTGCGCGCGCTGGCCTGCGAACAGGTCGCCGAACACGAACTCGACCTGAGCATCGGCGAAGGCAAGTACCACCAGGTCAAGCGCATGCTGGCGGCGGCCGGCAACCGGGTCGAAAGTTTGCACCGCAGCGCGATCGGCGGCTTCGTGCTGGAACCGGCGCTGGCGCCTGGCCAATGGCGCTGGCTGGAAGCGGACGATCTGGCGCGCATCGACGGCACGGCGGGCGCTGCCGGCGGCGATCAGGGATAAACTGAAACTCCGCGTCATTCCGGCGCAGGCCGGAATCCAGTGACTTTCTCGCACCATCAACGACGCTGGATTCCGGCGTGCGCCGGAATGACG
>JBATWJ010000470.1:0-2791 GCA_049672545.1 Burkholderiaceae bacterium | reverse complement strand
GTCTGGGCGGCGCTGCGGCGATGGCGCTGGGCACCGTCCTGAGCCGGCGCTGGCAGCCGCCGGTATCGGCGCTGACCTTCACCACCTGGCAATTGACGGCCGGCAGCCTGCTGCTGGTGCCGGCGGCGCTGCTCTTCGAACCGCGGCTGGGCGTCCCCAGTGCGGCGAATCTGCTCGGCTTCGGCTATCTGGCCTTGATAGGCGCGGCACTCACCTGCGCTCTGGTTTCGCGAGATCGCGCGGCTGGAACCTTCGGTGGTATCGCCGCTGGTCTTTCTGAGTCCGCTGACCGCAGTGCTGCTCGGCTGGGCGGTGCTGGGGCAGACGCTGACGCTGCCGCAGACGGCCGGCATGGGGATCATCGTCTTCAGCGTCTGGTTGAGCCAGCGGGCGGCGACGACACCCGCGATGCCGCGCGCCGGCACGGCGACGTGACGGCTGCCGACGGCTTCGCATCTTCCATATACTCCCGACATATACGCCCCAATCCGGGCGCCAGGTCGGTGAAATGACTGGATACTCCTGACTCCATAGGTTTCTGCGCGTTTTGTCTGCCAGCGTGCCGGCCGGCAGACAAAAAAAACGTGGCGGAAACCGCCACGTCAAATGCAAGCCCGCCCGGGCATCGAAGACGGCAGCGCCGCTTCGATGCCCGGGCGGCTCACCGCGCTAGTTGGAACAGGTGAACGAGGCCGCCGAATTGACGTCCCCGCTGCCGTTGTACTTCGGCCACTTCGGATAGTCGCACAGCGGCCGCGTGCGGCCCGGAACGCCGGCCGTGTCGGCGACGATCTGGTTGGCGGGGGCGGTACCCTTTTCGGCCCAGTTTTCCAGCGTGGTCAGCGAATCCCATGTCGCATTGAAGGCCGTGCTGACCGCGTGTCCGAAGCCCGCCACTTCATAGTAGCGGACGAACTTGTCGACTTCCGACGGACCCATGCGGCTTTGCAGGCGCAGGTAATAATCCTCGGTGGCGCGGGTACTCACCAGGATGTCGGACAGGCCGTGCGCCAGCAGCAGCTTGCCTCCCTTGGCGGCGAACGCGTCGAGGTTCACCTGCGTATCGAGCAGCGTGCTCAGTTCGCTGATCCGGCCGGCCCAGGGGCCCGGATTCTCGGGGTCGAGCGTCAGCGAATCGAAGTTCGGGTCACGCGTGACCGAATACTTGATCCACTGGTCGAGCAGCACGCTGGCATACGGCGCCGTCCGCGGCATCGGCATCGCCGGCTGCGAGGTGCCCCAGCCGAGGAAGGTGATGGTCGGCTGCAGCGGCGACGCACTGGCCATGCCGAGATCGGAGCCCCAGACGTTGGCTCCGGTGTAGCCCTTTTCCCCGCTGGCGAGCGCGAAATTGAAGCGGGTATCGGTATTGAGCGTGTGCAGCGCGCCGATCTGCGCATCCGACAGGCAGGTATCGCCGGTATCGGCGCCGCCCGCGCAGCGCAGCGGATTGCCGTTCAGCATCGCGGTCGACGGATCGAAGATGGCGTTGCAGCGCTGCTGGTTGCTGATCAGGCCATCCTTGACGCCATCCAGCTCGTCGCAGGCTGCCATCGCGGCGTCATACAGGACCTTGCGCTTGGCCTGGTTCGGATAGGCGCCCGGCTGCGCCAGCGCGCGCGTGATGCGTTGGCCGGCCAGCAGCGCGGCTGCATCGTTCCAGGCCGGATACCAGGCGATGGCGCCATCCCAGTCGGCCGGCCAGCGGGTGATCGACGCCAGCGCTTCGCGGCCGCCGGTGGAGCCGCCGGCGAAATACGCCTTCTGCACCTTGTCTACCGCATAGCGCGCCTTGATCACGAAAATGGCGGCATCGCGCGTCTTCTTGAGCGCATCGCCGCCGAAGTTGCGTGCGGCTTCCTCGTTCAGGGCGAACGAACCATCCTGGGAACCGTACGAATTGGCCTGGTGGCCCGAGTCGCTGGCGAAAGTTGCGTAGCCGCGACCCAGAGGCGTCGGCTGGTCGGCTGGGACGTGCGGCGCGTTGCCGACGACGCTGGGAATGCTGCCGTCGAATCCGCCGCCGCCGAACATCACGACCTTGGAATTCCAGGTCGTCGGCAGCGCCAGCTTGAACAGGATCTTGGGAGCGGTCTTGTCGACCGGCGCAATGCTGCCGGAAACCAGGCAGTGCTCGGGAATCGCGGCGGCGCCGGTGCCGCTGGCGGTGACCACCGAGGCGGTGTCGACGACGCCGCCCGAAGTCGGCATCCCGATCGACGACGCCGGAATGACCGTGCCGGGCAGTTGCGAACAGGCCAGCGGGGCTGGGGAGGGCGGCGGCGTTGGCGTGGAATCGTTGCTGCTGCCGCATGCGGTGAGTGCGAGCGCCGCCAGGGCGCTGCACGCAAGGGGATAGGCCGTTCTCAATTTTTTCATGCTGTCTCCGGGATGTGATTATGGTTCGGGTCAAACGCATTCGTCTGTTGCCAGGCGGTAGCTGCGGACGGGCGCAGACCGTTCAAACAAACAAGCTGACGCGGTTCAATCTTAATGAACTGCCTTCGGCATTCAATGTGCGCGGAAGACATATCGGATCGCAAAACAGTGTTGCCATCCTCCACTTCCGCGGTGGAAAGTCCGGCCGCCGGACGCCTCGCCGCGGTCCGACTCAGCGCTGTGCGCCGACGGGAAGCCGATAGTCCTCGAACTGTTCGCGCACCTTGTTCTTCAGGACCTTGCCGGTTGCCCCGATCGGCAGCGCGTCGACGAATGTGACGTCGTCGGGCGTCCACCACTTGGCGATCTTGCCCTCGTAAAACAAGATCAATTCTTCCTTGGTCACGGTGGC
>JBATWJ010000469.1:0-1573 GCA_049672545.1 Burkholderiaceae bacterium | reverse complement strand
GCGCTAGGCTGGGCGCGCGCCATCAGGCTTTCTTCGGCTTCTCGGCGACCGGCGCGCCGGCCGCCTTCCAGGCCGTGAAGCCGCCGTCGATGTGCGCCACCGGCGCCAGCCCCATGTCCTGCACGGTCTTGGTGGTCAGCGCGCTGCGCCAGCCGGCGGCGCAGAAGAAGATGTATTCCTTGCCCTCGCCGAACACCGGCTTGAAATACGGCGAATCGGGGTCGACCCAGAACTCGATCATGCCGCGCGGCGCGTGGAAGGCGCCCGGGATCACGCCCTCGCGCTCCAGCTCGCGCGCGTCGCGCACGTCGACCAGCTGCACGTTCGGGTCGTCCATTTTGGCGCGCGCCTGTTCCACGGTATAGGTCTTGATCTGCGCGCTGGCCTGCTCGACCAGCGTCTTGTAGCCCAGCTTCATTGGCAGCCTCCTTGCCGCGAAATCATGCAACAAGGGAGTATGGTCAAAAAGCGACCTATCCCGGAGCATTCGCGCGCGGCTTTGAAAATACTCATATCAGTATATGAAATGCCCGTCAGATGCGGCCGTCGCGCAGGAACGCTTCGAGCTGCTCGAAACGATCGAAGCCCCAGAACGGTTCGCCGTCGACGATCACGAACGGCGAGCCGAACACCTTGCGCGCCATCGCCTCGTCGACCTCGGCCTTCAGCCGCGCCTTGACCGCCGGGCTGTTGATCGCCTCGGCCAGCGCCGCGCCGTCGAAACCGAGGCGGCCGGCGATCTCGGCCAGCACTGCCGGCTCGCCGATGTTGGCGTCGTCGACGAAGTAGGCGCGGTAGACGCTTTTCGTGAACTCGACCGCGCGCGCCGCGCCGTGCTGGTCGGCGATCCACAGCATCGCGCGCGCGGCGGCCTGCGTCGCCATCGGGAACCTGCTCGGACGGCGGTATTCGATGCCGTGAAAGCGCGCGCTGCGCTCGAAGTCGCGGTAGGCGTATTCGCCCTTCAGCGGCACCAGCGGCAGCGGCGCGGCGCCGGTCGCCTTGAACACCACGCCGAGCAGGATCGGATGCCAGTTCACCGTGCGCCCGTGGCTTGCCGCCAGCGCCTCGATCTTTTGCGCGGCGAAATAGCCGTAAGGCGAAGAAAAGTCGAAATAAAAGTCGATTGCCGCTGCCATCTGCCTTCCTCCCTGTTATTCACGTCGGATCACGATCGCTGCGCCGCCCGTCACCACGCCATCGGCCGCCCGCTGTAATGGCGGAAGCTGCCGCTGTCGGCCGCGGTGAGTCCGCGCAGCACTGCCAGCATGCCGCGCACGCTGTCCTCGACCGCGACCGGCGCCTGTGGCCCGCCGAGGTCGGTGCGCACCCAGCCCGGGCACAGCGCGACGAAGATCGCGTCCGGATAATCCGGCGCGGCGCTCCTGACCGCCATGTTCAGCGCCGCCTTCGACACCCGGTACAGCCGGCCGTAGCTGGCATCGGTGTCGGCGATGCTGCCCATGCCGCTGCTGACGAAGCCGAAGCGGCCGCGCGCCGCCGCCACCAGCGGCGCCACCAGCGGGATCGCCTGCATCGCGCCCAGCACGTTGGTGTGCATCACGCGGTCGAA